>CAYPMQ010000313.1:0-4107 GCA_964411625.1 uncultured Ignavibacteriaceae bacterium | reverse complement strand
CAATTCCTGTTGCTGCAAGCCGCACACCGCAATTAATATCATAGCCCACTCCGCCGGGTGAAACCACGCCATGTTTACAGTCTGTGGCGCACACTCCGCCGATAGGAAATCCGTAACCCCAGTGAATATCGGGCATGGCAATGCTGTATTTCTGAATACCGGGCAGATGAGCAACGTTCATAACCTGCTTAAGTGATTCAACATCGTAAGCTCCTGAATTAATCATCTGCTCTGATAAATAAACTCTGCCCGGAACTCTCATGTTACCCGATTCAGGAATTTCAAAGAGATAATCACTGATTTTATTCAGCTCAATCCCTTCAAGTTTCATTTTTACCCCTTTCAGATATCAAATACAACAGTAGTGAGATAAAAACCGTTTTCATAACCGATATATACTCCGTGATGAGTAACAGATTTCACTTCGTGTCTGAGAATCAGATTTTCGGGATCTTCGGTGAATTTAAGTGAACATGAGAGACGGTGATTATCAACATTAATTGAAGTAAGTTCACCGCACTTAAGTTTTTTTACATTAATGACAAAATTTAATTCATTCAGGAAGTTGATGAGGAGTTCTTCATCAGTATCCTCGGTCAGAGTTATTTTGAGTTCGTCATGATAATCTGCCGAGTCTGTATTTTCTTCTCCGTATAAAACTTCCCTTAAAGCTTCATAATTCAGACGGAACAACTCTGAGAGAGAGTCAGCCTTTGATTCTACGGCAAGATCTGCCGTGTGATCTGCAAATCTGTAATAATTATTTTCTTTTTGCGTCATGGATTTAATTAAATTTGATTTCGAAAAACATTAATTTAAACATACGGAGATTGATTGGTAAATTTTCAAACATCTTCACTGCCTGATCACAGGAAAGGTGTTTTGGCAGTTATCATTGCGGCCTTACTTTGGAGTACCGGGGGTCTTTTTATCAAACTAATCTCTCTGAACTCATTTCAGCTTTCATTTTTCAGATCGGTTTTTGCAGCAGTAATAATACTTGCCATTCTAAGGGAAAAGGCTCTTAAAACAAACGGACTAGCCTTGCTTAACTCCCTTTCCTACGCCGGTGTACTCATAATATTTGTGCTTTCCACAAAAACCACAACCGCGGCAAATGCAATTTTTCTCCAGTACACAGCCCCCATTTTTGTTTTGTTTCTTGAACCTGTTTTTCTAAAGACGAAATTTGAAAAAATCAATATCGTCACAATAATTATCTGCGTACTTGGAATGGCACTCTTTTTTATGGGCGATCTTCAGCCCGGTGATATGCCTGGCAATTTTTACGCCCTCATGAGCGGAGTCTGTCTCGCTTTCTTTTTCGTTGGCGTCAGGAAAAACAAACCTGAACTTAAATTCTCCTCGATCTTCTATGGTAATACACTGATTGCATTGTTATGCGCCCCTTCACTTATCGGTATGAATCCCCCGGGGTTATCCGATCTGACAATGGCTGCATATCTGGGACTCATACAGATAGGCCTTGCATATATAATATTCACATACGGTATTGCGAAAATACCGGCAATTGAAGCATCACTGCTTGCAATGATTGAACCCGTACTTAATCCTATCTGGGTTTTTCTGGGTTATGGTGAAGAACCGTCTATCTATTCAGTTGCAGGCGGATTAATAATTGTAATCACTATCATTATCAGAACAATAATCTCTGAAAAAAAGAACTCTGATCTGATTAAGGATGAAATTCCGCTGGGAAGCTGAAAAAATATTCTTTCAGCAGATTGAGTATAGTCTGATTAAAAACTAAAAACAAACTTTCGCTTTTCAGTTCGGGTATACCCCTTTAAAAGCAAAAAACCCGCTCGGGCGGGCTTGCTCTTACACTCTCAGCTTTTTACACGTTCGTTATGGTGCCAGTCTTTCAATCTTCCAACTGTTGCCGGAAGTCCGTGTGTACTGGATTCTATCATGGAGCCTGTTGGGGCGCCCCTGCCAGAATTCAAAAGAACCGGGAATGAATCTGAATCCGCCCCAGTTTTCGGGATAAGGGACTTCCTTACCATCCAGTTCCTCCTTAAGCTTATAGAAGCTTTTTTCAAGAGCCTGCCTGTTTTCAACCGGTCTGCTTTGTTCAGATACGATCGTCCCGATCTGGGAATCACGGGGACGTGAATGAAAATATCTCTCCGATTCTTCACGGGAGATTTTCTCAACCCTACCCGTCATTCTGAGCTGACGCTCAAGATTTGGCCAGTAAAAAACGATGGCTGCATGCGGATTCTCAAGAAGCTCCCTGCCTTTTTTGGATTCATAATTTGTATAAAATAAGAATCCTTCAGGACCGAAGCTTTTCAGAAGCACCACTCTTGCATTGGGAATTCCGTTTTTATCAGCAGTTGCAAGTATCATTGAATTTGGTTCGATTATATTACTGCTTTGCGCATATTCAAACCATATTCTGAACTGCTCAAAGGGATCTGAAGTGACATTATCTTCTGAGAGATGACTTAAATAATAGTTTTTTCTCATTGAAGACAAGTCTTTTCCTGTGCCTGTACTCATAGTTTGACTATTCTGTTTTTATTTGATGGACTAAATTGTTAAAATAGATGTTTGACTTTAAAACTTTTCTTAATTCTGATCTTCAAACATCGCAATTGCGGAAAAAGATTCCGTAAAAATATAATTTTATTAAATCAGATCATAACCGGGTAACAATTTTTATGAATAACGGCTCAAAAAACTTTAAGTCTGAAGAAACAGATCAATTCGGATCAAACAGCTGGTTTGTTGAATATTTATACGAAGAATATAAAGATAATCCTCAGAATATCCCTGAACAGTGGAGAAATTACTTTGCTAACGGGCGCGAAATGCCTGTAAACTTACCACAGAATCATAGCGGGGCTCAGGTCACTGCCCGGGCGGCGGCAAAATCTTATCCGAAAGTTAATCTCGGTGAAGGGGATGAGCCAAAGGTAATAGCCGGTGGTGCGGCAAAGATCATCGAGAATATGGAAAATTCAATGATGGTGCCAACTGCTACATCAGTCAGAAACATTCCGGTAAAGCTGCTTGAGGAAAACAGAGTTGTGATTAATTCTTATCTCTCGAAATTCAAGTCAGGTAAAGTTTCTTTTACTCATATAATTGGCTGGGCAGTAGTTCAGGCTGCCAAAAAATATCCAGTTATGAATAACTCTTATGCTGAGGTAAACGGCAAACCCACCCTGATTAAAAGGGGAGCAATAAACCTGGGGATTGCCATAGACGTTGAAAAGAAGGATGGCAGCCGTACATTAATGGTTCCTAATATTAAAGATGCAGGTTCAATGACCTTCGGTCAGTATCTTGATGCTTATGAAAGCCTTGTGAAGAGGAGCAGAACCGGTCAGATTGATCCTGCTGAATTTCAGGGGACAACAATTTCCCTTACTAATCCGGGTACTATAGGCACAGTGGCCTCAGTGCCAAGACTGATGACCGGGCAGGGAACAATTATTGCAACGGGTGCAATTCAGTATCCTGCAGAGTATCAGGCAATGTCATCCGAAACAATTTCAAAACTTGGCATTAGCAAGATCCTGACGATAACGAGCACTTATGACCACAGAATAATTCAGGGCGCTGAATCCGGGATGTTTCTTAAAGAAGTACATTCACTCCTTGCGGGTGAAGGCGAATTCTACGAGAATATTTTCAATGACCTTCAGATACCCATGAGAGCCCTGAAGTGGGAAACAGATATTTCACCCTCAATAGGCGGAGGAAACCTTGATTATGATGAGATAGCCAAGCAGGGCAAAGTAAGGCAGATGATTAACATGTACCGCGTCCGCGGGCATCTGGTTGCCACAATTGACCCTCTCGGTTCAAAGACTATTTATCATGAGGAGCTTGATCCTGCTTTTTACGGTCTTACAATGTGGGATCTTGACCGCAAGTTCGTGACTCACGATTTCGGCGGAATGCGCACCGCAACCCTAAGAGAAATTCTTGCCAAACTCAACCGTACATATTGTGAAAATATAGGTGTTGAGTATATGCACATTCAGTCGCCCGAAGAAAAATCATGGCTCAGCTCAAAAATGGAGCCGGTTGAAAATAAACCTAATTTTGACAGCTATACAAGGAAGAGCATTC
>CAYPMQ010000312.1:0-4140 GCA_964411625.1 uncultured Ignavibacteriaceae bacterium | reverse complement strand
GGTTGTGGCATTGTTACTGCCGTTATAGCTGTAACCCGTCAGAGTAATTTCATAATTACCCACAGTTGCTGCCTGAGAAATGTTACTCAGACCGGCTAAAAGTACAAAAAGGAATAAAACCGTAATATTAAATGATTTCATTAAAAGTTCCTCGATTAAAATTGCTATTTATTGTAATTATTAAATATTTAATTAATTTTCCGATGCTATTCAACGGGAAAAAAGTCTTATATATTTTTTTAATGCGGGATCATCTGAACTGATTATTAATTTTGTACCGGGTATTAAGAGGGATGAATGCCGTTCTGCTGTTTATTAACTCAACAGCAGGATATGGATTTTGTACAGAAACCACGGGGTTTTCGAAAGTTTTCAGATTATCAAAATTGTAATCAAATCTTCTGCTGTCAAGTTCGTTTATCATAACCTGTGAGCGTGTGCTCTGTAAATTTGCATTGCGAAGCTCAGTTACAGTTCTTGTATTACCCTGACGTACTACAGGTGCGGGAACCGCTTCTTTATTACCTCTTCTTGCATAATACAAAGACGTAAAAATTACAAACATCACTACTGCGGCTATGACCAGAAATATCAGATTGAAAAAAACGCTTGTTAATTCCATATATCACCGGTTTAAATTTTGTATTGTAAAGTTATAATCTGAGTCTCATTTGCTTCAGAATGATCGATGTTCTGCCACTTTTCACAGATAAATCAGTTAATTTCATCGATCGTCAGATCAGCTTTTTTTTTACTTATCAGATATCAGGGGGCTGAAGTATTCAGAACTGAAATGATACAGATAATTTAAGTCTGTTTCTCTTCTATCAAATACCGTACCAATAACACCCAAACATTATATTCCAAAATTTGTCGCTTATACTCGTCTCGTTATGAGATATTAGCGCTAATCGTAATTTGTATTTCTCATTTTGAAACACACCATCATTCTCTTTATTTTGCTGATTAAGACATATCAAAAATTTATTAACATATGTAAAAATTTCTTTGAGTGCGCCTTTATAGTTTTGGATCAGAAATTTTTATAAGGAACAGATATGAGAATAGCAGTGATCGGAGGAGGAATCGGCGGACTTACCGCCGCGCTCGCTCTCAATAAATTGAATATTGAAAATACTGTATATGAATCAGCTCCGGAACTGAGGGCTGACGGAGCAGGCCTGGCTCTGGCATCTAATGCAATAAAGGCATTCTCTCTGCTTGGGATAAATGAAACTGTGGTAAATTCTTCTAACAGAATAACGGAATTCTGCATTTATAACCATAAAGAAAAACCTCTCATTAAACGTTACTCTGAAAGAATCTTATCTGATGAACTTTTTCACAGCTTTACAATTCACCGGCAGAGACTTCACACCATTCTTTCAGACAATCTTCAGGATGATCAGATTGTTACGGGTAAAAGTGTAACAGATTTCAGAAATGAAAAATCCGGCGTAAAATTATACTTTAATGATAATTCGTCGGAATTGTTTGATTATGTAATTGCATCAGACGGCATCAACTCTGTTTTCAGGAGAAAACTTGTACCTGCTGCGGGTTTGCGGTACGCCGGTTATTACTGCTGGAGGGGAGTTACTGAAAACTATCAATGCAGTGATACAACTCTGGCTGCTGAATACTGGGGCGCGGGATTAAGGTTTGGAATTGTACCGCTCCCCGAAAACCGGGTTTACTGGTTTGCGTGCATGAATAATCCTGATGATGATCCCGCATATTTTAAGATAACCCGAAACGGGCTGCTGTCCGCATTTTCAGATTTCCCCGCACAGGTTTCTGAACTGATTAATGCCGTCCCTGAAAATAAAATTCTGATCAATAAAATTTCTGACCTGACACCGCTTGATTACTATTCATTTAAGCGAATCCTTCTCCTTGGAGATGCAGCTCACGCCACCACTCCTAATCTGGGGCAGGGAGCATGTCTCGCAATTGAAGATGCCGCAGTTCTTTATAAACTCCTGCAACAGAACAGAGATATGAAAGAAATATTTGAAAATTACAGTTTAATCAGGGTGCCGAGATGTAAATATATTATAAAACAATCACGTCAGACAGGAGAGCTGGCGGGCATTCAGAATCCTGCCGGTATCATGCTCAGAGATCTTCTTCTGAAGATTATGCCTCAGAGTGTGACTGAGAGGCAAACTAGAAAAATTCTGAAGTTCGGGGCGGCGTGATCAATATCAGATCAAATCCTTTCGGGTTCATATTGTGCATCGTTCAGCTAATGATTTTTATGATAATCCGTTTGAACAGTTGCTGATCTTTGTGCGGACTTAAAAACAGGGATTAAATTCCGTCACTTTTTAGCGCGTATCCGGATAATATATTTTCCGTTTATAATTATTTAGGATTAATAATAATTTTATAGTAATATTTTTCCGGGAAAAATTCGGAAAATATGATTAAAGAGGCTGTTTTTTCAAAAGCTCCGGCTGAACTGAGAAAATTTGTTATTCACTACTGCCTGGCTGAATTTAACCCGGGAAGTTATGACGGGTCAAAAGCTAACAGATGCGTGCCAAGCGGCATGGCCGAGCTCATTTTCCACTTAAATGATGCGCACTGTTACTCAGCAGATAGTGATAAGAATATAATATTTCCCGGGGGGTACATTGTCGGGGTGATGGAATATCCCGTTTTATGGAAAATTCCCCCATCCGGCAAAATGTTTTCTGTAAGAATCAAACCGGAATATATATCAGACATTATCGGTCTGAGTATTGCCGAAACCAAAAACACTTTTATTGATCTGGAACTGCTTCGTGACCCGGATCTTAACAGGCTAAAAGATAAGCTCTCGGTGGCTGCTAACTTAATTGAAATGGGAAACCTTTTTTCGGATTTCCTGAAAAAGAGGCTTGCTAATCAAAAAAGATGCGATGATTATCTTGTAAGAGCACTTGAGGATATCCGCGCTTCAATGGGAAGGAAAGCCATTAATGATGTATCAAGAGATAATTATATCTGCAGACGTCAGCTTGAAAGACGGTTTATTTCGGCATTAGGATATTCACCCAAGGCATATTCAAAAATTATAAGATTCAGCAGCGTGATTGAATCAATGCAGAAGCCGCAAAGAAATCATGAGGCATGGCATGAATTCATTTATAAGCATGGTTATTCAGATCAGGCTCATTTTATAAAAGAATTCCGTGAATATGCCGGCAGCACACCCGGGGAATTTTACCGGGAGGCGTAAAAAGTCGCATTTTTACAATCCACGCTGAATGACTTAATATAATTTTGTTTAATTAAAAATTCATTTTAATAATAAGAGGAAAACATGAAAAAAACAGTTCTATCTGATTCTGATTACGGGTGTACTTACTGCTTTAATAATTGCCGGCTGCAAATCAAAAATTGATACTGAAACCAAACCGGTTTCAAAAGAATTAAGCAAGGAAGAAATTGTTAAAAGGGGTGAATACCTGGTTGCAATTGCCGGCTGCGACGACTGCCATAGCCCGAAGGTTTTCGGACCCCAGGGTCCCTCAATTGACCCTGATAAAAGATTTTCCGGTCATCCTGCTGATATGTTTACCCCGGTGGTAAACAAAGATGCACTTAAAAACTGGGTTTTATTCGGGATGCACAATACATCTGCTGTTGGTCCATGGGGTATTTCCTTCTCTTCCAATATAACATCCGATGAAACGGGAATCGGCACATGGACTGAGGAGCAGTTCATTAAAGCGATGAAGGAAGGAAAGTACAAAGGACTTGATAATTCGAGACCCATCATGCCTCCTATGCCATGGAAGGCTTATGCAAACATGACTGATGATGATTTAAAGGCAGTCTTTGCATATCTTAAAACCACAAAACCGGTTAGAAATATTGTTCCGGCACCTGTTGCACCGCAGGATATCAAATAGTGATTTAAGGCGGGTTTAGTAACAGAACCTGCATTATTTTAATTTATAAACAAAGTATTATAATCCGAAATTCAGTTCAACCCACCTATAGCTTCTGGCTGATTCAGCTTAAACCCTGATCATGCATTAGATTTTTTAGTTAAAGGCTGAAATTCTTCCGGATTGTTAAATAATCCTTCGTTTCAAGCCCTCTTTTTCCCGGAAACCGGGAGTTTAAGCACCTCTTTTAGCTGTCTAG
>CAYPMQ010000311.1:568-4151 GCA_964411625.1 uncultured Ignavibacteriaceae bacterium | reverse complement strand
CCCATAACACCATCGTTTACAACTCTCCACTTCTTTTCCGTTTTCATAATGTCAGCATTCAGCAGAACCTGCATAGCCACCTCGTTTAATAATCCGTTAAACAGGATAAGGATCATACTTAATATCATATCAGCTATCCGTTTTTGGTTATAATATATTAACAGAGAAGGGGATCAAAGAGTTTAGAGGATCTGATTTTAATTCCCGGCATTGATCTGAGCTGAATTCGGGGTCAAAAGCGGCAATTTTGCACACTTTTGCGAATTTATCCTGACTTTTTTGCAATGCCGTGCTGATTTGCCGTAATTTTGGGTATTCGGGGTTCTTTTTATTAACCTTAATAACATTTATATTTAATAGACATTAAAAAAAATTCAAGTTGTATCGAATATGACAAATTCCGATGTAAGATGGAAACAGCGTTTTGCCAACTTCAGAAAAGCCCTTTCTCAACTCAGATTTATTGTATCAAAAGATCCTTTGAACATTATCGAAGAGCAAGGTTTGATACAATCATTTGAATACACTTTTGAACTTGCCTGGAATACAATAAAAGACTATTATGAATTTCAGGGAACTTCAGGTATTCAGGGGAGCAGGGATGCCTTCAGAACCGCATTTAACCGCGGACTGATAAACAATGGCGAACTTTGGATGGAAATGATAAAAAGCCGAAGTCTGACATCTCACACCTATGATGAATCACTGGCTTCTGAAGTTGCTGCCTCTGTTAAGACAGAATACATTCACTGCTTCAATGTACTTGAGGCTGAGTTGATAAAAAGGCTGAATGCAAACGACTGAATCTGCGGGCGGCTTAAAATCGGAAACGATTGGTATTCTGACTGATATATTTTCAGAATTCCCTGAAATTTCTGAAGTGACACTGTTTGGCTCAAGGGCAAAAGGAAATTACAGGGAGGGATCTGATATTGATATAACCTTAAAAGGCGAAAACCTTAGCGCAGCCACATTAATCAGGCTTCATAACAGAATCGAAGATTATCTCTTTCCATGGATTTTTGACATTTTAATTTATGACCGGATCAGTAACGCAGAACTTATATCGCATATTAACAGAGTCGGGATCACAATCTACCGTAGGTCAGATTCCACTCAGAAGGATGAAAATACCGTTAAAGTTTAACTGCCTTTAAAGCAATAAATGAAGGAAAGAATTCATCAATTTTTCTTCCACCACCCCAATAATCCTCAAAGAACCCGGTAACTGCAAATCCTGCATCAGTTAACCCTCCTATCTGATCACTTAAACTGTGTCCGAAAACAAGCGGTTCATTCGCTGCTGCCAGCTTTTGTCTCAGTTCATCAGTAACCGAGGTCAGATCTGAATATGGCTGTTTATAAAGCAATTTCATATCAGATGTATCTTCATACTCCTGATCACCAAACAACAGAGCAACAGGGTTATTAAATCCTGTTAAAAGCACCCCTCCTTTTTTGATTACTTTTGAGCACTCCAGCCATACTTTCCTCACGTCATCTGTGAAACAGGTTGAGCAGGGATTAAATATTAAGTCAAAATATTCTCTCTCAAGCGCTGAAAGGTCTTTCATATCACCCTGCCGGGTTTTGATTTTAAGTCCGTGCTTTTCAGCAGTTTCAAGGTCACGGCTGAGCTGAACATCGGAGTTGTCAAAACTGGTCACATCTGCCCCGGCCGCAGCAAATAATGGCACCTGCTGCCCGCCTCCTGATGCAAGGCCAAGAACTTTGAGTCCCTGCATGGATGGAAACCAGTTTTGAGGCACAAACTTCTTTGGTGTCAGATAAAGATTTAATATTCCTTTGCGTGCCAGACTGATCTCAGTTTCACTGACGGGCAGAGTCCATTTATTCCCCGATTCTGCCTGCCTGTTCCACATCTCACGGTTAAAAGCTGTAATATCCGGTTTGTTTTCCATATAAATCCATTATTTTATTTGAAAAGATAAAAAGTTTTAATTTCCGAGACCACAACCCATAATTCAGGATAACGTATAATGATCGGTTACATAGCATTCATACGCGGTATAAATGTCGGTGGTAAGAATATTATTAAAAAAGAAAAGCTTTCAGAGATCTTTACCTCCGCCGGTTTGCGCGATGTTGAAACATTCATACAGAGCGGAAATGTTTATTTCAGGTCAGAGGAAGATGCTTCTGAAATAAAGATCAGGACTGAAAAAGCACTTTTTGATTTTATGGGTAATAACGTCCCGGTTATGATACTTCCGCAGGAATTACTCAAAGAAGTTCTCAGCGAGGACCCCTTCCGCGATATTCCCCATGACCCGGAGATTAAAACATATTATGTGTTTCTTGAAGGCGAACCAAAAAATGATATATCCGTGCCTTATAAGTCAGAAAAAGACGGAATCACCTTCTTTTACCGAAAGGGACTGATTTTCTGTGCCGTAAGCGTACCTGTAAAGGGAAAATATTTTTATCCGAATGCCACACTCGAGAAACAGACCGGCACCCCTGCAACCACGAGAAACATCAGAACCATCACTGCTCTGGCTGAAATCGGCTGATCCGGGGAGGCTTTTATGCTTTTTATTATAACCCATTTCCGCAGGTTAAACCCGTATTCGGATTATAAAAGAATATTAACACTTTGAATACACCCCGGATTATTAAATAGCATTCAAATCATGAACGAATTTTTATGAATAAGAAAGGGAAGCCTCAATTTCTCACAGCCTCCCGGATTCTTGATATCCTTAAAACTAACTCTCCGTCAGTCCTGCCGTTTTTCTCCAACGGATCAGACTGTTAATAATGATATTACTGAATATCCTGATAATACCGTCTTAGTCCAGCCTAAAGTCTCTTCACTTCACTGCCGCCGCTGAGGCTGATATCACCCGGTTTGGGATCACCTTTATATCTGATAACAGATCCGCCGGATGCTGAAACACTGAGCCTGTCTGAAACATCAACTTTAAATTCACTGCCGCCGCTGGCTCCTATAAGGCATGATTTCACAGGATACCCTGAGAGATCGAGATAACTTCCGCCGCTGGCATCTGCTTCAAGATTATCTGCACTGCCTGATAATTTAAGTCTGCTTCCGCCTGAAAGAGCCATATCTGCATTGCTTCCTTTAAGGTGACCGTATAACTCACTGCCGCCGCTGAGCGCAAGATCAATATTTGAAGTGGTTGAAAATTCACCTTTAAGATTAACCCTGCTTCCGCCGCTTAAAGATAATCCTTTGATTTCGGGCATTGTGATTATGGCCTTGAGATTAAGGCTGCTATAGTTTTTCATTCCCTTCATTCTGATGACAATCTCATCACCTTTCTGATAAACCTCAAGGTATTCTTTAAGATTTTCGTTCACCACAACTTCAACGCTGTAAGCATTCCCCTTTTCAATCACGGTTTCGCAGCCGTAGCCCACAGCCACTTTTGTGAAATCTTTAAAATCGTATTTGGTGGTTACACTTTCGCTGCCGCCGTGAATTCCTTCAAACATGCAGCCGCTGAAACTGACTGTACTGAAAACGACAAAAAGAATATAAAGTTTGAGACTTTTCATATTAACTCCGGCTAAATATATTTTTGTACTGAGATAATGC
>CAYPMQ010000311.1:0-558 GCA_964411625.1 uncultured Ignavibacteriaceae bacterium | reverse complement strand
GCGTCAGATATTTAAGGAGAGGTGAAAAATGGTTATAGTCGGGCAAATGGTTAAGTGAAATGTGCCAGAGAAATGAGGGTGCCGTTTAACCGGCACCCTTGTAAACTATTTTTTATTCCTGTTTTTCATTTCTTCAAGCATATCTTTACCCCAGTTAGGGTCAAGTTTATGCGCAGGTACAAATTTCTCAAACATTTCAGTGGCAGTATCCATCAGCGGTTTTGCCTTATCATATCCGCCGCCAAATGCCTCAGGCATATTTAATACTGAAAGTGCTCTCAGTGCATGAGCCCTCGGATTTTCAGGATTATATTCAAGTGAAAGTTCGATATTCCGGTTGAATATCGCACCATATTTTTCCCACCTCGCCATGGGATTCACCATTAATCTTCCCGATGCCGCAAATGCTTTCAGAACATAGATTTCAGAGTTTCCGGGTGAAAGCTCATCCGCTTTATCAAGATATTTATCCACATTATCCAGATAGGGATCAATATTACTTTTTACAGTATCCCGAAAAACAGGCATAAGGTTAAAAAAGGCCGCATAATACTGGGC
>CAYPMQ010000310.1:0-4165 GCA_964411625.1 uncultured Ignavibacteriaceae bacterium | reverse complement strand
ACTGAGGACAGGATTAAGCTCTTGAAAAGGATTGAGATATTTCAATGGTTTGAGAATGATGAAATCTC
Source organism: uncultured Ignavibacteriaceae bacterium (assembly GCA_964411625.1). Taxonomy (GTDB): domain Bacteria; phylum Bacteroidota; class Ignavibacteria; order Ignavibacteriales; family Ignavibacteriaceae; genus JABWCA01. Next base: position 4,097 of record CAYPMQ010000310.1, on the reverse strand, counting down.
ATTGCTGGCAGGTTCAATGCACGAGCGCTTCCTCGAAAAAGGCGAATTTGTGATCAAGCAGTTCGAAGTTGGCCGGACTATGTTTGTTGATTTTGAAGACTAACTCGATGTATGTCTTCAAACGGAAGATTCAGATAAGGATAAGGTAATTGCTAAACTTATATCGGGCCAGTTCCCCGGTGAAATATCTATGATTACAGGGGATAAGAGAGCTGCAAGTGTCAGAGCAGAGACTTACTCAGTATTATTCGAAATCACACACCTTTATATGAAGGCGGTTCTTGAAAAGAGACTAGAGCTTGTTTCGGTTTTGGCGGATGCAATAGCAAAGAGAATAGTGCAGCTTACGGGAGCAGCTTTAAATCTCACTGAAAAATAGAAGCACGATAAAGCAAAAAATCTTTCAGAGCAGATATTTGTAATGATGAATGCTTTCTTTAACGTAGTATTTAATTAATTTTTTTTGGATTAGCAGCATTTTATGATAATAGGATTTGTTGGTACCGGCGCAATGGGCAGACCCATGGCTTCAAGACTTATTGAAGGCGGCCATGAGCTTTATGTTTATAACAGAACAAAGGAAAAGACCACAGATCTGGAACGGGCCGGTGCTTTTGTAACCGATACACCCGCTGGCGCCGCTGCGGAAGCAGATATTGTCTTCTCAATGGTGACAAATAACGAAGCATTGAATGAGATTTCTCTTGGTGATAACGGAATTTTTAATTCTCTCGGGGAGGGTTGTACACATATTGACTGCAGCACCGTGCTTCCTTCAGTTACGACGGCTCTGTATGAAAAATACAAATCTGCCGGCAAAAACTTTGTCCATGCCCCTGTACTCGGCAGTATTCCTCAGGCAACAGAGGGATCTCTGCTTATTTTCCCGGGCGGGGATAAAGATGTTATCGAAAAGATGGTGCCGGTTCTGATAATGCTGGCCAAAAAAATCTGGGTTTTTGACACACCGGCAAAATCATCTGCAATGAAGATTGCCATTAACTCAATTATTGCAGGCACTATAACAATGCTTTCGCAAAGTATGACAATGGTGCAGAAATCGGGTATGCAGGGTGAAACATTTCTTGAGATTTTATCACACTCTGTATTAAACTCTCAGACGATGCAATTTAAAGGAAAGACCATTCTTGAGGAAAATTTTGAGCCAAGGTTTACAGTTGAAAATCTTCTGAAAGATGCCGTTTATATGAAGGAGGCCTCTGAGGCAGCGGGAGCCAGAAGCGATCTTGCGGATCTTACAATTAATCTTCTCTCGGAGGCGGTCAGTTCAGGTGTGGGGAAAGAGGATTACTCGGCTCTTGTTAAAATTTTTCAGGCAGGGAAAAAATAAACCCACCGCTTATATATTTCACCCATTTCTGATTAAATAAAATCAGGGAGGCGGAATTTTTTACTAAAAGAGCTTGTTATTAGGTTTCCCTGAGAAAGTGCCTTTCAATCCTTTAAATTATTTAATTATATTAATTTATCAAAATTTTTCCTCTCTTCATTTCCTTTTCATGAACTATTGTAATTGGCTTATCGTTAAGTTAATATAAGACATATTACATTTGACAAACAGACAAGATGAGTAAAAAAGCTTTAATAATAGGTTCCGGTTTAGGCGGACTTTCAACCGCACTAAGACTTGCAGATAAAGGTTACAAAGTAACCATACTTGAAAAGCACAAAACGCCGGGCGGCAGACTGAACAGACTTGAAATGGACGGATTCACATTTGATGTGGGACCATCCTTTATGAGCATGACTTATGAGCTTGATGAATTATTTAATTCAGTAGGTATGAAAACCCCGGTTGAGCTGGAAGAGCTTGAGCCTTTGTATCAGGTTTTTTTCAGACAGCATCAGAGACCCTTCAGGATATTCAAGAATCTGAAACTGCTTGAAAAAGAATTTGAGGGAATAGAACCTGATCTCGCAAAAAAGGCGGAAAAATATCTGAACAGAGCAGGACAGTTCTGGCACGATACTGAAGACAAGGTCGTAAAAACCAATTTTGATAACAAGCTTGAGTATATATTAAAACTCACAAGAGTACCCCTTAAACATCTGCCGTATCTTTTCAGATCGATGTGGAAAGAGGTTGAAAACACTTTTGACAGTGAAGAAGTAAAGGTTATCTTTTCGCTGGTTGCTTTTTTCCTGGGATCAACCCCGTTCCAGACACCCGCCATTTATTCTCTGCTCAACTATACCGAGATGAAACATAATGGATACTGGAAAGTTAAGGGCGGAATGTATAAACTCGTCTTAGAAATAATGAAGTTACTTGAAGCAAAAGGGGTGGAGATAAAATATGAAACCGAGGTTATGTCAGTAAAAAACAACAACGGGTCAGTTGTTTCTGTGGTTGATAATCATGGTAATACATGGGATGCTGATATTTTCATATCCAACTCCGATGCTGCTGCTTTCAGAGGCGGCATTCTTAAGCGTCCTGCCTTCAGGGAAGAGAAACTTGATAAAATGCACTGGACTCTGGCGCCTTTCACTTTCTATCTGGGAGTTAAGGGTAATATCCCGGTTCTTGAGCATCACAATTATTTCCTGGGTGATAATTTCAGAGGCTATGCTGATACAATATTCACATCGAGCATTTCACCGCAGAAACCATATTATTATGTGAATGTGTCATCAAAATCAGATCCGACATGTGCTCCCGAGGGATGTGAAAATATTTTTGTATTATGTCCTGTGCCAGACCTGAGATATAAAAAAGACTGGTCAGACAGGGAAGAACTGGCAGATAATATTATCAGTGATCTTTCTGAAAGGACAGGTTATGATATAAAATCAAACATAATCTGCCAGAAGATCATGGATCCCGTTGACTGGCAGAATGCATTTAACCTGTACAAAGGATCAGGACTTGGCCTGGCGCATGACATGGATCAGGTTGGCGCATTCAGACCGAAAAACAAAGATGAGGAATTTAATAACTTGTATTATGTTGGTGCCTCAACCACTCCGGGTACCGGATTACCTATGGTTATAATCAGCTCACGTTTAGTAACAGAAAGAATTCTGGAGGATCATGGAACTGTATAACATAACATGCTCAGAAATGAGCAAACTTCTTACAAAGCGCTACAGTACCTCTTTTAGTCTTGGTATTCGAGCCTTTGATAAAAAATACCGCGACCCCATTTATGCAATATATGGATATGTACGGGTAGCAGATGAAATTGTAGATACGTTTCACGGATTCGATAAACTCAGTCTTCTTAAGGAATTCCGTCAGGATACCTACAAGGCTATAAAAACCGGAGTCTCAACGAATCCTGTTCTGCATGCTTTTCAGGAAGTCGTAAACAGATATAATATTGATATAGAGTTTATTGACGCTTTTCTTGACAGCATGGAGATGGATCTCCACAACGGTTATTACGAGCAGGCCAGCTATGATAAATACATCTACGGTTCAGCCGAAGTTGTTGGTCTGATGTGCCTGAGTGTGTTTGTAAACGGCGACCAGGCAGAGTTTGACAAACTGAGAGAATCAGCAAGAGCACTGGGCTCGGCTTTCCAGAAAGTTAATTTTTTAAGAGACATCAGATCTGACATCGAAGAGAGAGGGAGAATCTATCTGCCCGGAGTAAATAAAATTGCCGGGATAGATGATGAGAATAAAGCCCTGCTTGAAGAGAGCATTGAAAACGAGTTTGCTCTTGCACTTGAAGGCATCAGACAACTTCCTCAGGGGGTGAGGCTCGGTGTTTATTCTGCTTATTCATATTATTTAAGTCTTTTTAACAAAATCAGAGCTTCAAGAGTTGAAGTTCTGTTAAAAAAGAGGGTAAGGGTTCCTAACTGGATTAAGCTTATTCTCCTGAGTAAATCAATTATTGAGGTTAAAATATTAAAGACGTGTTAAGAGTACTTTCTTTTTTCTTTTTACTGTTTCCTGCTTTCTTAAGTGCGAAAAACAACTTTTTTATAGCAGAGGTCGATTCATCATCCAAAGATTTTATCCGCAAATTATTTTATGCCGGAGTTGAAGATGAAAAAAAAGCACAGGAGCTTCATCATCTCCTGATGAGCAAATATAAGGCAGAGATCAATGCACAGGATCCGTT
>CAYPMQ010000309.1:0-4184 GCA_964411625.1 uncultured Ignavibacteriaceae bacterium | reverse complement strand
AATTCGTTTATTCCTTCTCAAACTGCTTCATTATTTAATGAACCGGTTATTGTAATGAATCCTTTAACGAGCGATATGGATGTGCTGAGAACCAGTCTGATACCGGGTGCCCTCACTGTAATTAGAAACAATATGAACACCGGTACACATGATCTGAAGATATTTGAAATCGGTACTGTATTCTCTTCCAAAGGAAAAGAGATTAGATCATTTGAGGATATTTCCGAAAGCGAAAAGTTGCTACTGGTAATCACGGGACTCAAAAACGGCAAAACCTGGTACTCTGAAGAAAAAAAGTTTGACTTTTATGACCTCAAAGGGTATGCAGATTCAATTTTGAGTAAAAAGGTACTTGATTATTCCTTAAATGATTTTTATTATGCAACATCAAATAATATTTTTGATGTGGGCTTTACTATCTCCATAAAAAATAGTCTTTTATGCACAGGAGGTAAAGTAAAGGAAGAAGTAACGGCAAAGTACGGAATTGAGCAGGATGTATTTGCTGCCGAGTTTGATCTGACAAACATAGGTACTGCTGTCAGCCCGGTAAGCAGATTCACTCAGCTCCTAAAATATCCTAAAATCGTAAAGGACTGTGCATTCGTAGTTGATAAAAATATCAGATATGCTGATATCGAGAAAGTTATCAGAAAACAATCATCACAGCTTCTGAAGAAGATTGAATTATTTGATATCTATGAAAGCGAATCTCTGGGCTCAGACAAGAGAAGTCTTGCATTCAGACTCGAATATTTTGATTATGGCAGGACGTTAACTGAAGAAGAGACCGAAAAGGAATTTTTCGGGATTATTGAAAAAGTAAAAAAAGAATTTAACGCAGTACTCAGAGGTAATTAATTGGCCGAGCAGGTACAGATTGAATACATCCTTGATGCGCTGGAGAAAACCGAAACACGGATTTCAGCGATTACTGAGGTGCATTCAAAATTAATCTCCGAAAACAGGGAGCTTGAGACATCGGTCGGCAAGTTCAGGAAGGAGAATGAAGTGCTCAAAGACAGGATAAATTATCTCGAAAAAGAAATTGATAAGCTCAGAAATTCTCAGTTCAGCGGATCACTATTTGACAAGCTCAGTTTTGGTGAGCGGAAGGTGATACGTGAGAAGATAGATGAATTTATCGAAAAAATAAATAAACACATAGAAAGTATTTAATCCCGGGCGGGATTTATCTGATGACTGACAAAAAGAAACTGAAGATTAAAATATTTGACAAGGAATATTCTTTACTGGTAGAAAATGAGGATGTGGCTAAGGAACTGGCGGTGTATGTTAATCAGATGATGGAAGAGACACAGAAGGAATTGCCAAATCAGCCGGCTCAGACAATTGCGGTAATTGCAGCTCTGAATATAGCTTTTGACTATTTCATGGAGAAAGATAAGAACCGTAAATTTCTTGACCTTGCTTCAAAGAAGGTAAAAAATATTCAGCTTCTGCTCGAAAAAACAGTCCCCGATAACCCCGCGATGTAAATTTTACCGTCCGGTCGGAATCTGCAAATGGAAAAATGATAGTAGATCATACCGGGAGACCAGCTTACGGTGCGTAATACAGGCCTCACTCTCCGGAGTCAGCCCCCTTTAAAGGGGTACAGAGGAAGTAAGAAACACTGTGGAATTTCCCACCGTAATTAACAAGGTTTTTCCTTATGTTAGTTACCCCGACCGGATAGTACTTATATCTGCAGAAAGGTTCTATATGGACATTGCGCTACTTATTCCGATGACTGTTGCCCTGATAAGTTTGTTTTTCTATCTGGGCTGGTATTTTAATTCCAGGATAGGTAAGAACAGCATCAAAGCCGCAGAAGATCGCTCAAAACAGATACTGGCAAATGCTGAAAAAGAAGCAAACAATATCAAGCGCGAAAAGCTTCTCGAAGTCAAAGACGAGTGGTATAAAAAGAAAGTTGACTTCGATAACGAAGCAAATCAGAAAAGAATTAAAATCTCAAATTATGAGAAGCAGCTTCAGCAGCGTGAAGAGACAATTGATAAAAAGCTTAACCTCTCCCTCCAGAAAGAAAAAGATAATAAGATCACCGAAAAAAGACTTCTGGATCTGCGGGAAGAGCTGAAACAAAAGGAGTCAGATCTTCTGGCACTTGAAAAGGAGCAGAATGAGAAACTCCAGAAAATTTCAGGTCTTACGGCTGAGGAAGCCAAAAGAATGCTGCTTGACAACATGATTGACGAGGCAAAAGCAGATTCTCAGAGGCTTATTAAAGAGATTTACGAAAAAGCCAAAGCCGAGGCAAAAAAAGAATCACAGAAAATCATTATCCAGGCTATACAGCGTACCGCTGCGGAGTATGCCGTTGAGACAACTGTTTCAGTGCTCAACATACAGAGTGATGAGGTTAAGGGGCGTATTATTGGTAAAGAAGGCAGAAACATCAGAGCCTTTGAAGCCGCTACAGGTGTGGATGTGATTGTGGATGATACTCCGGAAGCTGTTATTCTTTCATCGTTTGATCAGTTCAGACGTGAAGTTGCCAGGGTTGCACTTGAAAGACTGATCGCGGACGGCAGAATACAGCCGGCAAGAATAGAAGAAGTTGTTGAAAAGGTCAGACAGGAACTTGAAGAAGAGATGTACAAAACGGGTGAACACACCGTTATGCAACTTGGTCTTCATGGGATGAATCCGGAGCTTATGAGACTTATCGGCAAGATGAAATACCGTTCAAGTTACGGTCAGAACATACTTGAACACAGCATTGAAGTTGCATATCTTTGTGGTATTATGGCTTCTGAACTGGGACTTGATCATTCTGTTGCTAAAAGAGCGGGTCTCCTGCATGACGTGGGCAAGGTACTTGACCGTGATATTGAAGGACCTCACGCTCTGATAGGATACGAGGTTGCCAAGAAGTTTCGTGAGAATGCGATAGTCTGCAATGCTATTGGTGCTCACCATGATGATATGGAAATGGAACACCCTATTGCGGCACTCGTGCAGACTGCTGATGCCATATCAGGTGCAAGACCCGGAGCGCGCCGTGAACCAATTGAAGGTTATGCAAAACGTCTTGAAACACTTGAGTCACTCGCAAAATCTTTTGAAGGAGTTGCAAGAACTTATGCAATTCAGGCCGGCAGGGAAATTAGAGTTGTGGTTGAGCATGAAAGAATAGATGACATCTATGCAGAAAAACTCTCTCATGATATTGCCGAAAAAATAGAAAAAGAGATGGAATATCCGGGTCAGATTAAAGTAACGGTAATCCGCGAAGTAAGAAAAGTATCTTACGCAAGATAAATTGAAAAAATTCAGAAAAATTAATTTCAGGCTGCCACACGGCAGCCTGTTTTATATATGCTGAAAATCGGTATTACGGGCGGTATAGGCTCCGGAAAAAGTGAAGTCTGTAAATACCTTGAATCCCTTGGTTACAGAGTTATTTACGCTGACAGACTTGCGCGTCAGATTATGGAAAGTAATGTGAATGTGGTAAATGGTATCAGATTACTGTTCGGTGAAAAGGCTTATACAGAGGGAAAACTGAATAATAAATATATTGCCTCCAGAGTTTTCGCAGATAATGAACTGCTTAATAAGCTCAATGAGCTTGTTCATCCTGCAGTTATTTCTGAATCTGACAGAATGATGTCTGAAGGGAAGGGGATCATATTTTATGAAGCGGCACTTATTTTTGAATCAGGTATGAAAAGCAGGTTTGACAAAATCATTGTAATAACCGCTCCTGATGAAATCAGAATACGCCGCACCGTTAAAAGAGGAGGGATTTCAAAGGATGAAGCCGCACGAAGGCTTGAAGCCCAGATACCTCAGGATAAGAAAGCTGAGATGGCTGATTATGTTATCAGTAATGATTCAACCCTTGCAGAACTGCGAAAAAAAACTGATCAGATAATTGCTCAGCTTACCCCGGGCAGATCGCATCAGAATTGAATACATATTCAAAATTAATGAGATAACGGATTACAGATTTTCGTATTTTTGTATTAATATTATTGTTATTTCGGAGAGGTATATGTTTATTAACAAGATGATAGTATCAGTCGTAAAAGTTATGCCACGCAAGATGATCTTCCTCTTTGCGAAAAATTATATTGCGGGCGAAAGACTTCAGGATGCAGTTAACGAAGTAAAAAAATTAAATTCCAAGGGCATTATGGCCACTATGGATGTTC
>CAYPMQ010000308.1:0-4192 GCA_964411625.1 uncultured Ignavibacteriaceae bacterium | reverse complement strand
GTTTGAGCCCGGTTCCGGCAGCGTCCTGAAGAATTCTGTCATTTTAAGCTTTACTGTTAACTCCGGTACAAGCCTTATTCCACCCCATGGGCTCACTGCTTTTTAGCTGAATTCTGCTTCTGTTAGCTGCACTTTTCCGGTGTCAGGCTTCATCGCAATAACTTATTGTTTTTTGTGCATTTAGAATAATTTACCCTATTTTAATGATTTTTTAGGGTTAAAAAATATTTCAGCGGTCATATCAGCAGCGTTGCATTAAAATTCGGATTAAAGCGGGAAGAAGCGCTCTCCAGAATAAGGGAGTGGTATAACGGGTACAGCCGGGATGGAAGAAGGAAAGTTTATAATCCTTTCTCAATTCTTAATCTCTTTGAAAAACCGGAGTTCGGTAATTCCTGGTTTATAACAGAAATACGGGCATATCTTCTTAAAATCATTAAGGAGAAAAAGGTTTTTGTCCCGGAACTGGAAAATGAAGTGCTGAGAGCTATTGATTTTGAAACTTATGATGTTTCTTCGATAGGTCTGAATAATCTCCTTCTGCAGACGGGCTATCTTACGATAACTCATAAAGAGTCAGATGTAAACGGAGTCTTTTACAGAATTTCATACCCTAATTATGAAGTAAAAGAGGCCTTTTATACACACCTCTCCGCTTTTCTGATGGAAAGAGAGCTGGAAGAAGTAAGCTCCGTCGGTATAAAAATCAGAAACTCGCTTGAAATTGGGAACACTGATGAGTTCAGACGAATCCTTGAGAGTATTCTTGCGAGGATACCCTCAATTTTATACATTGATGAGGAAAGGTATTTTCATTCAATCTGGCTGATGATAATGTATATGTCAGGTATCAGAGTGGAAAGTGAGATCCTGACTAATACAGGAAGAATTGATGGTGTAATTGAAACTGATTCATCTGTTTACATTTTTGAGTTCAAGTATAAAAAATCAGCCCAAAAAGCCCTTGATCAGATTAACAGTAAAAATTACCAAGCCAGATATGGCGCGCAGAATAAAAAAGTTATTCTTATGGGGGTTGCTTTTGACCGTACCTCTATAGAACTGGTATCTTCCACCCTGAGTAACTCACCTCTTTAAAATAAAAACCGCCCGTTTCCGGGCGGTCATTTTATGCTGTCTTATCTTCGCGTAATCAACGTTTAGCAGTCATAATACATGTGAAATTCATACGGATGAGGCTGTAACTGCATCGGTTTAACTTCTTTGTCTGTTTTGTAGTTAATCCATGTCTCAATAACATCCTGTGTGAAAACATCACCTTTGAGCAGGTATTCATGGTCATTGGCAAGAGCGTCAAGTGCATCCGCAAGGCTCGGGGGAGTTGTGGGTACGTTTTTAAGCTCTTCGGGTTCCATATCATAGATATCCTTCTCGAGCGGTTCTCCCGGATCAATTCTGTTTATTATACCGTCAAGTCCTGCCAGAAGCATTGCCGAGAATGCGAGGTAAGGATTACATGAAGGATCAGGGCATCTGAACTCAACACGTTTTGCTTTGGGGCTGTGTGAGTACATCGGGATTCTGATTGATGCGCTTCTGTTTCTTTGTGAATAAGCGAGGTTTACGGGAGCTTCATAACCCGGAACCAGTCTCTTGTATGAGTTGGTTGTTGGGTTTGTTATAGCCAGAAGTGAAGGAGCATGTTTAAGCAGACCACCGATAAAGTGCAGAGCCATTTCGCTCAGACCGGCATAACCGTCACCGGCAAATAAAGGCTGACCGCCCTTCCAGAGGCTTATATGAGTATGCATACCGCTTCCGTTATCACCAAAGATCGGTTTGGGCATGTAAGTAACGGTTTTATTTGCAACTCTCGCAGTGTTTTTAACGACATATTTGAAAAGAAGAAGCTGATCTGCAGCCTTGAGCAACGGTTTAAATCTTAAGTCAATTTCACACTGACCGCCCGAAGCAACTTCATGGTGCTGTGCTTCAACATCAATACCCACTCTGATCAGGTTACGAACCATCTCATTTCTGAGATCCATTAACTGGTCGGTCGGTGGAACCGGGAAATAACCTTCCTTGAAGCGAGGTTTATAACCGAGATTCGGTTTTTCATCTCTGCCGCTGTTCCATCTTCCTTCAATTGAATCGATATAATAGAAAGAGTGGTTGGGTGATACATCAAATCTGATGTCATCAAATACGAAAAATTCTGCTTCCGGGCCGTAGAATGCGGTATCTGCAATACCGGTTGACTGGAGATAAGCAATAGCCTTCTGAGCTATATTTCTTGGGCATCTTGAATATTTCTCTTTAGTTGCGGGTTCATAAACGTCGCAGATAAGGCTGATTGTAGGAGCAACAATGAAGGGATCCAAAAACATTGTGTTAGGATCGGGAATGAGGAGCATATCTGATTCATTGATAGCTTTCCAGCCTCTGATTGAAGAACCGTCAAAGCCGTATCCGTTATCAAATGATGATTCATCAAATTCCGAGGTCGGAACCGTAAAATGCTGCCACTGGCCGGGCATGTCCATAAACTTAAAGTCCACGAATTCTATATGGTTATCCTTAACGTATTTAAGGATACTATCAATCTGAGCTGATCTTTCACTCATTAAATCATTCCTTTGGTGTTAGTTAAATTATAAATTTATTTTACTTGTTTCTTTAGCTGTTGAGAGAACAAAACTTGTTTTGGTTGAAAGAACTCCGGGCCATGATTGTATGTGCGATAAAAGTTTTTCGAGTTCTGCAGTGTTTTTAACGATCGCTTTAAGAATATGTGAACCATCTCCCAGGATAGAATGACATTCCAGTATATTCGGATGAACCACTGCTCTTTCAATCATCTCACTGTAGTGTACTGAAGATTCAGAGATCACAAAAACAAAGACCATTATATCATAGCCGAAATATTTTCTGTCGACTTTTGTGTAATAGCCGCTGATGATTCCTTTGTCTTCGAGTTTGTGGAGACGTTCACCAACAGCCGGAGTTGTTATGCCGGTTTCTTCGGAGAGCTGTGTCCTTGTTATTTTGGCGTTTTCCTGAATAAGGTTCAGAATTTTTACGTCAAGTTCGTCTATCATTTCTTCTGTTCGGAAAATATTTAATATTTGATGCTTAAAAATAATAAGCTAATAGTATAAAATACAAGTAAAAATAAAGTAAAATAAATAAAAAACTTAAAACATGTGACGTATCATAACAATCAGGTTTAATGGTCTGATTACATACACGGTTTATTCTGACATCAGGCAAAGGCAGTTAATAACAGGCTGAATTATATCCGGGCGGAAAGCAGTCTGGTTCTGTTTTCATGATTAGGAGAATTGTAATCAGTAGTATTTATAATGTCATTAATGATTTAATCTGATTTACACGGGGTAAATTTCGCCTCAGGAGCTGTGCAAAGGAGGGGAGTTTTGGCCTGAATTAAGGGCACCTTAATAAGAGGATAGTCAGAAGGTATAATAACAAATACATTATTCAATTATGTCCGGAATTTTAAATAAGTCTCCCGATATCTTACAGGAATTAAATTAATATAAAAAAGGCCGCATTCAGAATGCGGCCGCAAGTAAAACGAATATATATTATCTGTTTGGATCAACAATGATTGCTTCTGAAGGACATAATGAAACGCACATTGGTTCATCATAGAAACCTTTGCAGTCAGTGCATTTTTCAGGAACTATGTAAGTATGTTCGTCATTTAATGCAGCAAAAGTCTGTCCGTTATATGTATAAGAATCACCGGCAGCGTAGATAGCTTCATTCGGGCAATCTGCTTCGCACGCAGCACAAGAAATACAATCATCTGTGATAAAGTGGGCCATTATAAACCTCTTTTAAAATAATTAACAATCTGATTTTCTTAGTAATTTTATGGGATTGTTTCAAATTTGAGAAAAACCCCGCTTAAACTCTTTGATTAGATATAGTCAACTATTGTGCCAGAATCAGTCAAAATATGCATACCGAAGTTAAAAAATCAGTCGGGAATATAATGGCAGCGCCGGCATCTGGCCTCATACATATCTGAAGCACCTACAAGAACTCTGTCAGCTCCCGCAACACGGCGCTGGGTCATACTGGCAGGATTTCCGCAGACAACACAAATTGCAAGAGTTTTAGTGATGTACTCGGCAATTGACAAAAGCTGGGGCATGGGTTCAAACGGAACTCCTCTGTAGTCCATATCCAGACCACCCACCAC
>CAYPMQ010000307.1:0-4214 GCA_964411625.1 uncultured Ignavibacteriaceae bacterium | reverse complement strand
GAAATGCAGTCTCCGTTATCAATAGTTCCCCCGGAGGGAATCCGGGCACTAAGCAATGAAAATGCCATCGCCACACGGTGATCACCAAACGACATAAATGACGGATTGCTGTTCAGTTTTTCCGCTTCAAATCTGAATCCGTCCTCAAATTCAACGGGTTTTATCCCGGCTTTCAGCAGATTATAAATCAGTGCCGAAATCCTGTCTGATTCCTTGATTCTGAGTTCCTCTGCTCCTCTGATTTCAAATACACCCGAAGCAAAAATTCCTGCAATGGTGAGAGCCGGAATCTCATCAATTATCATAGGAATAATCTTTTTCTCGACAGGCACATTTCTGAGCCGTGAGGATTTTACGATAATATCACCCACCGGCTCCCTGCCCATCGTCCTTGTCTTAATGATTCTTATATTTCCTCCCATTCCGGCAAGAATGTTCAGATAAGCAGCGCGACCCTCATTAAGAATAACATCCCTGATAACTATCTCTGAATCGGGAAATATCAGCCCCGCCACCGCAAAAAATGCAGCAGAAGAGATATCTCCGGGAATTTCGTAATCTTTACTGAATGGTGCAAATTTGCCTGAGACTGATATAATCTTTTTACCCTCTTCAAACTTTACGGGAAGACCGAGCATCCTCTCCGTATGATCACGGGTAAGTGCTTTTTCAATTATTACAGTTTCTTCTTTAAGGTGGAGAGCCGAGAGGATTATGCCTCCTTTAACCTGGGCACTCGGTGTGGGAATTTCATAGTTGATTGCTTTCATTGATGAGGAGGGATAAAAATTCAGAGGGAGAAGTCCTCCTGAAGATTTTATATCTGCCCCCATCATTATCAGCGGATCAATTATCCTCCGCATAGGACGTTTAGACAATGAATCATCACCTGTCAATACCGACTTGAAACTCTGGTTTGCAAGCACCCCTGAGAACAGCCTCGCAGTTGTTCCCGAATTACCGCAAAAAAGTTCATGATCCGGTTCAATGAAACCCCTTATACCGGGTCCCCATACTTCAATGTGGTCATCGAGACGGCTGATCCTGCAACCCATCTGCCCGAGTACCATCATTGTTGATTTAACATCTCCTCCTTCAGAGAGGTTATAAAGCCTCGATACCCCGCCCGCAAGGGAAGAAAAAATAAGTGCTCTGTGAGAAATGGATTTATCACCCCTGAACCTGACTTCACCTTTAAGTGATTTTACCGGTTCAATAAAAACAGGATTTTTACTCTTCTCCTTTTCTGCCATTATACTGTTAAGTCCTCTTGACTTTTTTCTTTTTCGTAACTGCCCAGAGATCAATCAGTCTTTCAAATTCCTCTTCACTGAACTGAAGCTTTTCATACATTCCCGCAGCAAGCCTTTGTCTCATAGCTTCATATAGAATTACTGCGGCGGCAACAGAAACATTCAGGCTCTGAACCATTCCCTGCATCGGGATATAAAAGATTTTGTCTGCAAGCCTCAGGATATCATCAGATACACCTCTGTGTTCATTCCCGAGCACTATTGCAGATTTACCCGTAAAATCAAGATCGTAAAGACTCACGGCATCAGGCTGAAGCGCAGATGCATATATGGTGTAACCTTCTCCCTTAAGTTTATTAAAACAATCTTCCGCCGCTTTATATTTTTCACGCTCAACCCACTTGAATGCAGAAGCAGAACTCTTTTTCCCTATTTTAGGGAACTTCTCGTAATTGTAAATAAGAGAGGTCTGGTAAACGCCAACGGCATCGCAAGTGCGCATAATTGCACTTACATTATGGGGATCATGAATATTTTCGAATACTACTCTGAGGGTGGGTTGTCTTTTTGCGAGGGTGTCACGGATTTTCTGCAGCCGTGAATCTGTTACATTTATCACTTCAGTTGATTACTATTTTATAAAGAGTCCTTTTAAAGTTTCCGCGTGCTTTATCAAGCTTGAGTCTTTTTTCATCCTGTATCTTGGTGTAATACATTACAAGCTCAATTGTTTTTGAAATGGCTTCATCTTCAGTGTGCGCCCACGATTCACAGCCTGTAAGGGACGGAACCTCGGCTGTGTAACCGTCATCAGTTTTGCTCACTATCAGGTCAAGAACCAATCAGTAACCTCCGCCTGTGTCTTTCTGGCCGGTAACAATTTTAACACTTGCCGATGCCCCGATCCTATCCGCACCCGATTCAATCATTGCAACTGCATCTTCATGAGTCCTGATACCTCCTGATGCCTTAACCATTACTGATGACCCAACAACATACTTCATAAGAGCAACATCCTGAACTGTGGCACCGCTTTTTGAAAAACCCGTTGAAGTCTTGACAAAATCGGCACCTGCTTCTTTGCAGATAAGACAGGCTTTAATTTTTTCCTCATCCGTTAAAAGGCATGTTTCGAGAATTACTTTTGTGATCAGACGCTTTGGTTTGGCTGTGAGCACCACCTGCTGAATATCAGAGAAAACATACTTGTAGTCGCCTGATTTCAGTTTGCCCACGTTAATTACCATATCTATTTCTTCAGCGCCAGAAGCAATAGCCTCCTCCGCCTCTGCCCTTTTGATTGCGGTAGTTGTGGCACCCAGCGGAAAGCCTATTACAGTACAAACCTTAACACCCGATCCTCTGAGCATCTGACTGCATAAAGGAACATAACAAGGGTTAACGCATACAGAAGCAAATTTATACTTTTCCGCTTCATTGCAAAGCAGTGATATCTCATCAATGGTGGCGTCAGGTTTTAGAAGAGTGTGATCAATACGGTGGGCAAGTTCCGCATCAGTAAGTTCGTTCCCAATGCCAATACCGGCTGATATTCTTGAAGCACCGGCATCTATTATCTTTTTTACAGTTAACGGCTGAGTTACTACGTTTCTCTCCCAGCCTTTGCAGGTATCACCCTTGCAGTAAAAATCACTTAACTGTCTTTCGAGAATTGCCTGATTTACAATTCTTCCTATCCTGCTGCTATCCATCATTTTAACTTCCTCAGGAATGCATGATAAGTATTCTTTAATAACATTGCGCGTGTCATGGGCCCCACTCCTTTTGGCACAGGTGTGATCATTGAAGCAACCTCAGAAACTCCGGCAAAATCCACATCTCCCGTAACACGGTAGCCTTTTTCTCTCGTTTTATCTTCAACACGGTTTATACCTACATCAATAACTACCGCGCCTTCTTTCACCATCTCTTTTTTGATGAACTCCGGCTGACCAATTGCCGCTATGAGTATATCAGCCTGCTTAGTGTAGTATGCAATATCCTTTGCGGCAGAATGCACAACGGTGACCACTGCATTTGCAAACTCTTTTTTCTGAAGCAGAATGTTCGCTATCGGTTTACCGACAATGTTGCTTCTTCCCACCACAACAACATGTTTTCCGGAAGTCTGAACTTTATAATATTTAAGCAGCTCCTGAATTCCGGCAGGTGTGCAGGGGAAAAATGTCTCATTCCCTATTACCAATTCACCCACATTGAAAGGATGAAATCCGTCAACATCCTTTTCCGGTCTTATCTTCTTAATAACGCGGTCCTCATTTATATGTTTCGGGAGCGGAAGCTGAACCAGAATACCGTCATAATCTGAATTGTGATTGTAATAATCTATAAGCGAAAGCAGTTCGTCTTCAGGAATATCTGCCCCGAGTTTTTCCACATGGGATCTCATCCCCGTTTCAACACAGTCATTGGCTTTGCTTTTCACATAGATCTGCGAGGCAGGGTTTTCACCCACCAGGATGGCAACCAGACCCGGAACTCCCTTTCCTTCTGCGCTGAGTCTGCTGATATCCGATTTTAATTCTGCTTTGATTTCGGCTGCAACTTTCTGGCCGTCTATTATTGTCATATTAATTTGTCTTACTGCTGAATTCAGGAAAAATAATTCTTTCAATTTCTGCGGCTTTTCCGGTAACAGGATCAATTTTAATCAATACTGCCGCAAGATGCACTTCATCGGATGCAATTTCATACTTCTGAGGAGTCTGATAAATGAATCTGTTCAGAGCCGGTGTAACTTTCATTCCAATAACCGAGTGATAAGGACCCGTCATACCCACATCCGTTATATAAGCTGTGCCTTCAGGGAAAATTCTCTCGTCCGCTGTCTGAACATGTGTATGGGTGCCAACAAGTGCCGAAACTTTGCCGTCAAGATAATGAGCAAGCGCCAGTTTTTCTGCAGTGGCCTCTGCATGGAAATCGATAAAAACCATATTC
>CAYPMQ010000306.1:0-4218 GCA_964411625.1 uncultured Ignavibacteriaceae bacterium | reverse complement strand
GACGTGACTACAGGATCCTGATTCCTGAAGAGAGAACCGGCAGAAATTATCCGTATCAGTACTCTTTTACGCTGAAAATTATGTCATGGATACCGCTTACCACAAGGCTTATCCTTGAAGGCGGGTTTGGCCCCGCATACATTTTTGACAGAACATTTCCGGGAAAAGATGAGGGTGGTGCCGGAGCGGCATTATCTGCAGCTTTAATGCTGGACCTGTTTGACCGATGGTCCGGTGAAAAAGGTATATCTGTTGGACCGGGCTTGGAATACGGTCTGGCTTTTACGGGAAGCACTCCTGACTATTATAACTTTTACGTGGGTTTAGCGTATTCTTTTTGATTTTTTTATAATTCTGACTGCTTTCTCTGAATGATTCAGATTTAGCATAAGCCGCATAAATAATTTAACAGGAATTAACATGCCGGTATTTAAATTAGATTTATCTGAAACTACAAATGTATTACGAAGCTCAGGCAAACAATTTGATTTATTCTTTTCTCACGGCACATTGGAAGTTGAGCTGTACAAACCTGATAGAATTGATAATCAGGTGCCCCATGAACGGGATGAGCTTTATATTATAGCTTCCGGCTCAGGCAAATTTGAAATGGAGAGCGAGATCACCACAGTAAAAACAGGTGATTTCTTATTTGTTCCCGCGGGAGCATTTCATAAATTCAGAGAGTTCACTGATGACTTTTCAACCTGGGTAGTTTTTTACGGTCCCGGGGGAGTAGAAAAGGGTCAGATGAAGAATTTCCTTGAAAATAAAAGTACTTAATTAACACCGGTTAGCCCTGAAATGAGTCTGAGTAATATCTGTAAACTTCTTCCCGTGCAGTTTTTTATTTTTTCATATAACCCTCCCCCTTCTTCTTAAAATAAAGTACTTAAATGACGTGCATGGTCTTAGTTCATCAAAACATGCACACGATTTACGGGCTCTATTTCAGGTGTTCATTATAATTAACTGGAAGCAGGGACAGCTAACTTTTAACATAGCTGTCATTTCCCGGAAAACGCCCGTACGTACCACTGCAGAGTTCTGACAAGAAAATAAAATCTTTTCGTATTCTTTCTGTTTCCGTGTCTTTCAGCGGGATACAGTACAAGCCTTACGGGAACATCACTGTAAGTTTTGAGTTTTCTGTACAGCTCTGTGCTCTGAAGTGCAGGAACTCCGGGATCATTTTTTCCGTGAAGAATCAGAGTTGGGCTTTTGTATTTTTTGTTTACATAATAGGTGGTGAGCGCCCCGGATACTTTTCAACCGCCTCAATAGGTCTTACTTCCCGGTGAATGAGGTAATTTTATTCCGGGCTGTCGGTCGTATTTGCCTTTGAAAGCTGATTTGTGACCCCGACAAAACCTGTTGATGCTGCAAAACTTTTGGTGTATTTTGTGGCAGCCTATGCCGGAAAATATCCTCCGTAAAAACCACCTCCAATTCCCACTCTGTTTTTATCAACATATCCTGTGGAAATTAGGTGGTCTGTTCCGTCACCACATCCTCAAACTCTATCCCGGCAATATCACCATACCCCATGTGTGAAAATTCAACTCCGCTGCATGAGTTTGCTCTGTAATTGGGAGCAAAACAGAAAAATCCTTTTACTGAAGCAAATTCTCCCCATTTGTTGTATGCGGTGTTCCATCAGTTTTTCTCGCAGGCTTAAGGCGCGCGGCGGATGTAGGTGATCAGCGGATATTTCTCCCCTGCCCTGTAATTGACGGGATAAATCAGCACCCCTTCAAAAGCATTATTTTCCCGTCTGCGGTTCAGAATAATGGAATCACTAATCAACTCATTATTTTTCTTCTCCCTTCATTGCATGCCGGCACTGAGGGAAATGATAAATTACGGGGTCCTCCCCGATAATTACGGGATGCATTATTTTGTAAATTAACTATAACTAAATTTTCATGGAAATAATTAAGAAATTCATACTCCGTTCAGGAAAAGATTGGCCCTCCCGGCTTAAAAAATATCATCAGACCGAAAAGGTAATAAGGATTAGATGAGTAATTATGACTTATCCAGATTCATTTGAAGAAGCTATTTGTTTTGGATAGATTAACGGAATTACAAAAAAAGATGCTGACGGAATCTCTTACCGGCGGTTTACCCCCTGAGAAAAAAAGCAGAATGACTCAGCTTAATATTGCAAGGGTCAAGCATCTTTTCTAACTACGGCTCATGTATGAATCAGGCATGAAAGTATTTCCCCGAGAGACAACTTTCGATATACCTTCATATATAATTAGCAGTTTTATGTAGCGTCCTGAGGCCCGGGAGAATTTCTTATCATTCCCGGAACTTTGTAAACGGGTGCGCATCGGGTACATATTGGAGTTTAAGTCGGGTACAGAAGAATATTAAAAAGGATCGGTAAATTCATTAAGAAGACTGCCGAAAACTTAATGTCGGGCAGCTGGAATGACAGAGTTAAATTAATATGAAATAATTAAAACTAAAGAGGCCGTCCATGTGGACAGCCTCTTCAAAAGATAATTTATCAATCAACCGTAAGATCAGTCAAGCTTTCCGTTCCTGAGCTCATTGGCCAGACGTGTTGCCTTATATAAGTCAGCAATTGCTTCAAGCATACCTGCAGAATGAACCGATACGGTTCTGTTTGCGGTCTCATCAAAGATGAACTGACCGGGAAGACTTTCGATGTTACCGTCAAAAGCCAGGCCCACAATCTCCGCATTTTTGTTTATAACAGGGCTTCCTGAGTTTCCGCCGATTATATCATTAGTGGATACAAAGTTGAAAGGTACCTCAAGATTGAATTCTGCCGGAGGATTTACCCATCTTTCAGGCAGGTTCCACGGGAATTTCTGCTCGTGTGAATAGAATCTGTCATATAATCCGTAGAAGGTTGTTACTGCGGGAGCCTTGGTACCATTGTACTCATAACCTTTTACAACTCCATCAGAAATTCTTAGTGAGAATGTGGCATCAGGGGGAATTGAGGTACCGTAAACTTCGAACACGGCTCTGCCAAGCTGCTGAACATAATCAGATTCCTGCTCGCTGAGAGCTTTCAGTTTTGCCCTGTATTCTCTCATATCATCATAGGTCTTTACAAGGTATGAAATAAATGGATCGTCAGATCCGAGCACTGCCTTGTGTCCTTTAGCAATCAGATCTTTGACCTGTTGCATATCTTTGAAGATAGTTCTGGCGAGAATACTCTGAACAGCCTCATCACCCGTTTTGCCTCCTGTGAGGTCTCTGAGTAGTTTGCTGTCTTTGCCAAGCAGATGTTCAAGATAAATGAGGGTCTGCTTCAGAGTTGCATTTGCGAGATCAGCATCAATTTCTGAAGGCATAATAAAGTTCTTCAGATCGTCTTCTGTCTTATTTTTAAACTTGGGATCTCTGTCATCAGCATTCATCTCAAGATTTTTTGCCAGTTCAACTATCTGTGAAGCAATAACAAAATACTGAGGGAAAGCAAGAGGTCTTACGGCAATAGCGCTGTAATAATTGAAAAATCCTGAAATTTCAGAGCGGGTTTCTGCAATCTTATCCCAGAGATCACCATATTTTTTTCTCAGTTCAGGCTTTGCATCAACCGCAGCTTTAAATGAATTTTGCCAGTCAAGTTTCTTTTTCATAAAGACGGGGTTTCTGAGTCCGTCAAGAATTCCGCCGTAAGCTTTCCTGGAATTTTCGAATGAGAAAAGCTGATCCTGAAGTTCAGCGGCTCTCTCAGGATTTTTTGCAAGAACTTCAGCATAAGCCGCTGAGATTCCTTTAAGTATGAGAAGAATCAGCGGATTCTGATAATCTCTCTGGAATTCGAGCTGTGCAACTGTATTTAATCTTCCGGTTGAGCCGGGGTTACCGACAACAAAAACAGGCTCGTTAACCATTGCTCCCTTTGCACTCCATTTAAAGAAGTGATCGGTTTTGAGCGGTTTGCCGTTTTCGTCATATACTCTGAAGAATGTTGCATCAAGGTTGTATCTAGGATAAGTGAAATTATCCGGATCACCGCCAAAGAAGCCAAGCTGTGTTTCGGGTGCGAATACAAGCCTTACGTCATTATATCTCCTGAAACCGTAAAGTGAGTACTTGCCTCCGTTAAACATTGTAATAACCTGAGCCTGAAGTTTCTTCTCGTTTTTAAGGTTATCCTGAAGTTCTTTGATGATCTTATTTTTGAGTTCGAGTTTTTCTGCATAGGTTTTACCTGCAACAATG
>CAYPMQ010000305.1:0-4221 GCA_964411625.1 uncultured Ignavibacteriaceae bacterium | reverse complement strand
TTATCTCAGAAAACTGAAAGCAAATCAGGAACCCGGAACCTGATTTTTCTGAAATGAATTTATTTTAAGGGGAGAAGGAAACTTTGAACTATTAATCTTTTTCTTTTTTCCCCGTGCCCTTACCGCCGCCTTACTTTATAAGTTTCCGTTCACATCATTAAGTGCTGCTTTCAGCCCGGAGTATGAAAATTAATCACACCTGAGATAAAGAGAAAGCCTGATTGAATAATGGTTCATTATTGAAAATATTTTTTTTCAGATTCATTAAATATTATTTGACATTAATAAAATATCTGATTAATTTGCAGCAAGGTCTAAGAATTATACTGAATTAAAGATTAAAACTAACTAATTAAATTAACTACTTTAACATATCATTATAGGTCTCTTCATGAAAATTGCTTCATTTCTCTTTGTGTTGCTGTTTGCAGCGACGGTTACTTTTGCTCAGAGTGACATGGCTCCAAGAAATCCTAAAGGCGAGCTGGTTCCTGCTGATACCATTCCACCTCAGGGTTTTCCATTCCCGACAGCCTTCAATTTTAATTATTCTACCATAAACGGTATGAATGGCGGAACTGTTGGTGCAATGTTCCTGAACGGAAAATATTTTTTTAACAGATGGAACTCAAATAGGATTTACCGCTACAATCCCGACGGACCAGGCGGCGGACCAGGAACACTTTCTGATTCAGGAACATATCAGGGTCAAGTTCGTGATCTTACGACAGACGGCCAGTACTTATATGGCGGCAATGCCAGTTCAACACTCTGGAAAATAGACCCCACAACACTTCAGACTCTTCAGACCTATACCCTGACCGGCGGAAGCACAAGAGCAGTTGCTTATGATCCTAACCGTAACGGTATCTGGAATACAAACTTTGGCGGGAACATTTTCCTGCACAATTTTTCAGGTCAGTTAGTACGGACTATAACCAGCCCACTTACCGGCAAATACGGTATGGCGTTTGATAGCATCCCCGGAGAAGGCGCTTATCTTTGGGTATGGAATCAGGTTACAGGCGGTTTATCCAACTCATTACACAAAATTAACATTGCCACAGGTGCAGAAGTAGTAAACTATTCTTTTGCTACCACGGCCACAAGTGTTGGTATTGCTGGCGGTGCAGAAATTTGTATGGTTGGCAACAGAAAACTCCTTCTCTTAAATTATCAGAACTTTGCTTTAGTCGGTTACGAAATGGCATCAATTGTTCCTGTTGAGTTTACCTCATTCAGCGGCGTTGCCAATGGCAGTGATGTTATCCTTAACTGGGGTACCGCAACCGAAAAGAACAACATGGGCTTTGAAGTTCTCAGAAGAAATGAGAGCGGTGAATTTGTACAGATCGGTTTTATCAGAGGCAACGGAACCTCAACCGCTCCTAAAAGCTATTCTTATATTGATAAAAACGTGGCTCCCGGAAAACATGCTTACAGACTCCGCCAGATTGATTTTGACGGAACAACAGCAACAACGGCTATTGTTGAAGTTGATATAACTGCTCCGGCTCAGTTTAACCTTTCACAGAACTTCCCCAATCCTTTCAACCCTGCTACCACAATCAATTTCAGTTTAGCTGTTGATTCAAAAGTAAGTGTTAAAGTATTTAATTCATTAGGTGAAGAAGTTTCAATCCTGACTGAAGGCAACTTCCAGGCAGGTACTCATAACCTCAGCTTCAATGCATCAAACCTGACCTCAGGTGTTTATGTTTATACAATTGAAGCATCAGGTATCGATGGTACAAACTTCAGATCAACAAAGAAGATGATTCTGAACAAGTAATCTCCTGATGAGTGTATATCAGAAAAGCCCGTTGAAAAACGGGCTTTTTTGGTTTAAATCCGGATTTATTCATTCTCTGAGCACACTTCTTAAAACACTCAGTTCCTTTCTCTGATATCAGTCAGTAAATTGACAGTCAGTTCCGATCGATAAAATGATGCCATATTTTTTTAGTATTTTAAGCTGACCATACCACATATTCATCCTGTTTTATATCTTTGCAGGTCATTTTTTGTGACTCATAACTCACCGTATTTTATTCAATTATCAGAAGGAATTTTACTTTGGAATGGCTTCTCAATCCTGAATCCCTAATAGCTCTGGCCACTCTTGTTGCACTTGAAGTAGTCCTGGGTGTAGATAATATTATTTTCATTTCAATTCTTGCCGGTAAATTACCCAAAGAACTGCAGGCAAAAGCAAGAAACACCGGGCTAATTCTTGCTATGATGACAAGAGTTGGCTTGTTACTCTCCATCACATGGATTATGAAATTAACCGACCCTGTTTTTACAATTTTAGGAAATGAGTTAAGCGGACGGGATATTATTCTCATAACAGGCGGATTGTTCCTGCTCGCAAAAAGCACTTATGAGATTCATGATAAACTGGAAGGGGAGGAGCATGATTCTGCAGGCGTTGCAGCAAGATCGTTTGCCGCTACAATTGTTCAGATACTGATTCTTGATATAGTTTTCTCACTGGATTCAATTATCACCGCAGTGGGGATTGTATCTCAGATTGAAATAATGATAACGGCAGTGGTTATCTCCGTCATTTTTATGCTGATTTTTGCAGGACCCGTCAGCAGATTTGTTGATAAACACCCGACAGTTAAAATGCTCGCTCTGTCATTTCTCCTCATGATCGGCTTTACACTTATTGCAGACGGCTTTGATTACCATATCCCGAAAGGGTATATCTATTTCTCAATGGCCTTTTCAATCTTTGTAGAAATGCTTAACCTGAAAATGAGATCGAAATCTGTAAAGCCTGTAACACTTCATAAAAAGATGTAGAGTGAGTTAATAAGGATCTGAGTGCCCGGGATTTTCTGAGCGGTAAACTTTATCTCTTTTCTTTTTGCATAAGATAATCGGGAGAATATTTACCGCTCCCCGCTATTATCAGATATACAGAGCCTCTGAACATTGCAAAAATAGTTCTCGCAAGGTGCTTCATACTACGGAAACCATAACTCTTTACATCAGGAAGATTAAAGGAAGAGATATCCGCTCCCGATCAATACGGGAATTTTTGTTGAAAGAATTGCAACCGATATAATTATCAGCGTTATGACTTCTGCCCCTCGCTTTTAGAATCCTGCAAGATCCGTCAGTCAGGTATTTATTTCCATAAAGCCGAAAAAAGGAAAAATTATTTCATGGGGGGAATTCTAATCTTAGCGAACCTTCCCGTTCCCGGCTCTGCTGAAAAAAGAAATTTATGAATTCCTTCAGAGAGGAACACTATGTCGGGAAGTCCTCTGATTAGTAATACAATATCTGAAGTCTTTTCATCACGATAATTAAGTTTCATTACACATACTTTTTCATTTTATACGGTAACCGGCTGCCTGCAACCAAGTAAGATTTTTGTGTATTATTAAATTTCATGTTATTGAGCTGAACTGCCATAAAAGTTTAGTGATTCAGATAAGAATAGAAATTCATAAAATCTTTTGGCTTTTTCAGCACTGGTACTAAAACAATTTAAATTAAAGAAATAATTCAAACAATTGTATCCGCCATTTTTAGAACAGAGCGAATTGCATCATAAAAAAGATTACCGAAAGAAAAAATAAAAAGTTCGCTGCATTGTAAATCAGGGTTACCAAAAAACTGATTTAAGGACAAAGCCACGGCATTGTTAACTCTGAACGAAATGCACTAAGAGAACAAAGATTGTTACAAAAAAGGGAGTAAAAAAGAGAAACAGGAGATAATAGATCTTCTGCACAAAATGATAGCCATGAACAGAAAGAGCATCATAAGAAATATGAATCATATGATTAAATCAACAGAGAAGATGAAAGGGAAGAAAAGGGGGCGGCAACAAAAGTATGATGATGAAATCCTGATCAGATTCATTCCCGGTCTGCGGCGAGCCACACAATATATCTGTTCCCCTATTCTGAGGAAAACAGTAGCACTCCGGCTGCCGCACTACAACAAGGAGCCTGTTCCGGATCATACCGGGGAACTTCTGAATTCAATCTCCTCCTCAACGATAGACCGGATATTATCAGAACAAAGGAAAAAGTATAAGAGGTTAGTCAGGGCAACAACCAAACCGGGAAGTATACTCAAGAAGCACATCCCGCTACATAATAAAAAGATACATGACAATAAATGGGATACAAACATACCCGGATATGTAGAAGCAGACACAGTTGCTCACTGCGGGGAAAGTGTTTCCGGAAGTTATGC
>CAYPMQ010000304.1:0-4270 GCA_964411625.1 uncultured Ignavibacteriaceae bacterium | reverse complement strand
AGTCGTTATCGGTCAGGGTGATTTCTTTGTGAACGGTGAACAGGGCCGGCAGCTTGAAGCCGACAACATAAATTTTATATATAACTCCCTTGACTGGCTTTCTGATGACACAGGTCTTATTGAAGTCAGAACGAAAGGTGTAAGCGCAAGACCTTTTTCAGTTCAGCTGCAGGATTCAACAAAATCGTTCCTCAAATACCTGAATTTTCTTGTGCCGATCATTATAACTGCACTAATAGGAATTTATCGTTACAGAACGAGAAAACAGATGAGGCACGAACTTGAATCCGTTAAATTCACCGGCGGGAGTGAGGAAGAATAATGGATCTCAAAAGACTGGTGATTACAACTTTAATCTTACTGCTTATTGCGGTATTTTTGCTCATTTATGATGGAATGACAGGAGTGAGAAGTCTGAAAGAAAGTCTGTCTGATATTGATACTAACAAAGTAACGGTTATCGAAGTTTACCCAAGAAACGGGGGAGATAAAATACTGCTGACCAGGAAGAAAGACGGAGGCTGGATTCTTACTCTGAAGGACGGAAGAAAAACTGATGCAGAAGCTGATGACGTACTCCCGATGCTGGCAGCAATATCAAAATTAAAACCCAGTGCTCTTGTATCGAAATCAGAAGAAAAATTCAAGGAATATCTTGTGGATGACAATGGCGCGAGGGTACGTTTATATGGCAGTGATGAATTGCTCCTTGATCTTGTGATAGGAAAATTTGCTTCAACCGACGGCAGGAATTATGTTTCTTATGTGAGACTTCATGAAAGCACAGAAATTTATGAAGTTCAGGGAATGCTTGACATGGTATTTACCAGCAGGGAAGATCAGTTGTTGGTTAAGGAAGTTACCGGTGTTATAACCGACGGACTGAAAGAAATTAAGGTTACGCTTGGCAAGGAAAAACCATTTGTTATTTCAAGGGATAATCAATGGCTGCTCGATGGTGAAAAGGCTGATTCTTCAAAAATACTTCGTTTCATAAGCGACCTTTCACTCCTTAATTTAAAGATAGTGCCTGAGTTAAAACCCGAAGGAATCAATTTTGTAAATAAAATTGAAATACACCGTAAGGATGGAAAAAAGATTGTGCTAAGAGGCGGAGATAAAGACGGCCGGAGCATTATAACCGTGAGCGGATTTGAGGAATTTGTCTTCGATGGCGGCAGGGAGGGTGCAGATACCCTGATTTTCAGGAGCAGAAGCAGATTCTGAGAGGCTTGGTACTCTGCCCGGTTAAAAGTTAAAGCTTTTACCGTAAATTAATTAAGTTAAAACCGGGGTAATACCGTGCGGTTACGGCAAATATCCCCGGCTTTTTATCTTTAAATCAGCCTGATACCTGTTTGAAATCTGAGAGATAATCCTCAGCCAGTTCAAGGTGTTTTCTGAGAGTGCTTCCGTTCATATTATCAACCAGGCTTACAATCATTGACATCCTCTGGTTTGACCTGAAAGCTTCCTTATTTTTATAAATATATCTCCAGTAAAGGGCATCCCATTTATCACACCAGTCTGCCTTTTTGTAATTACTCATTTTAAGGATATAGTTTGAACCTGAAACATAAGGTTTGGTGGTGATCAGTCCTCCATCAGAGTAAAGGCTCATGCCGTAAACGTTCGGAACCATAACCCAGTCATATGCATCAATAAATAATTCCATAAACCATTTGTAAACATGATCAGGATGAATCTCGCAAAGGTGCATAAAATTACCGAGAATCATCAGCCGTTCAATATGATGAGTGTAAGCATGATCGAGAACTCTTTTTACAGAGTCATCAAAGGGTCTGATACCTGTGGTTCCGTCATAAAATGAGCCGGGCAATTCGTTTTTATGATCAAATGAATTAGAGGTGCGCTGCTTTGTACCTTCAAGAAGATACACTCCCCTGATAAACTCTCTCCATCCCAGAATCTGCCTTACAAAACCCTCAAGACTATTGATCGGGATGTTATTAGTCAGACCGTAAGTTACAGCTTCCTGCAGCACATAGGATGTGTTAAGCAGACCGCTGTTTATCATGGGTGAGAGGACTGAGTGAAAGAGAAAGTTTTTATTATTTTCAATAGAATCCTGGTATATCCCGAAATCAGAAAACCGTTCGGTCAGGAAGCGTGACATCGCATTTCTGGAATCTGTAAAAGTAACTGGATAAATGAAGGGCCTGACCTCACCGGGGTTGTCATAGAAATTTTCTTCAACGTAATTCTGCGCTTCTTTAATAAATTTATTCTGCGGCGTAATATAATGCTGAGGAATTTCTGTTCCGGAAGGTATTTTTTTTCTGTTTTCTGAATCAAAACTCCATTTGCCACCAAACGGCTGGCCACCTTCAGTCAAGATATTAAAATTTTTGCGGCGGTTGATGTAAAAACTCGCCATAAAATAGCGGCCGGCACTTCTCAGGGTTTCTTTAACTTCTTCGGCATCCGATAAGAATAAAGGTGAACTTTCTTCAATAAGAGTAATATTAAATTGTTCGGAATATCTAACAAGGCGGCGGCTCAGGAGGTAGTCTGAAACCTCAAAGAAACGGACAGCTTTTACCCCGTTTCCTGCAATCTCACTGAAAAGTGACTTCAGGGTGGGTTTGCTCAGAGTATCGTAATACCTGACTGAATATTTTTTCCCTATGAGATAATTTTCATAGAATTTCATTGAAGCACGGTGAAAAACGAGCTTTTTCTTATGAAATTTAAAATATCTGAAAAAAAGAGGATCTTCAAAAATTATGACATCTTCATTTTTGCGCAACGCAGGATTTTCTTCAAAGATCTGATGGGGAAATACCAGCGATACAGTTTCTGTCAAATCAATCTCCAAGACTTTATAATAAAAAAACCGAAAGACGGTTTATAAAGTTCGGATAAAACGGCTGAATTGATTTACTTCTTCGGGAATTTGCCTTTAAGCCAGTTACTGAAAAACTCAAGATTTCTGACTATTCCGGCAGTCCAGAATTTCCAGTCATGATTGCCGTCATCCGTAAAAGTGTGAATCTTAAGACCAAGATCTTCTGCCTTTTTCATAAATGCTTCATTTACTTTCCAGGCGAAGTCTTTTTTGCCGCACTCAATATAAAGAGGTTTCTCTTTGTAGAATTTAAGTTTATCAAGCCTGTTGAGGGCAGACCTGTTAAGCCATGTCACAGGGTTTTGGGGATTATAAGGACCAAGAAGGTCTTTGATCCCCCAGTTTTCGGGGAAGGCGGTAAGATCAAGTATGCCGCTCATTGAGCCTGCGCCTGCAAATGCATCAGGGTTATCAATGAAGTAATTAACGGCACCGTGTCCGCCCATACTCAGACCTGATATGAATAGCTTTTCCGGTTGGGTTCTGTATTGTGAAGTGATATATGGGTAAAAAACATCCCAGAAGAATGATTCCATCTGGTTATTAGCTTTTAACGGACTGTTCAGATACCACGAAGAATAATAACCCTCGGGAGTTATGATCAGAAACTCATATTTATCTGCAAGTTCCTGCAGATTAACATTATTTGACCAGTCACGATAACCTCCGCTCCACCCGTGCAGAAGAATGAGAGCAGGGAAAGTCCTTTTAACAGAAGCATCATAAGATTTTGGCTTATATACAAGGGTGAGATGTTCTCCGGGCAGAATTGATTTATTGAAGCGAAGTGTATCAGGGCTCTGCTGCGGAAGAGTAGTGATAAAAAGAAAAAGGGTCAGTAAAAATATCAGGCGGATTTTCATAGTTCCAAAAAATTAATTTACTGATACTAATATAGTTATTTAATATATAAAACCGCTCCGGGGCCAACAGGGAGGTCGAGCAGCATCCAGATAACGAGCAGTGAACACCATGTAATAATGAAGAAAATGGTATAAGGAAGCATTGTTGCTATAAGCGTGCCTATACCTGCATTTTTGTCGTATTTCTGAATAAAAGCAATAATGAGAGCAAAATATGACATCATTGGTGAAATAACGTTAGATACGCTGTCACCAATTCTGTAAGCCGTTTGTGTAAATTCGGGAGTATAACCGAGAAGCATGAACATTGGAATAAATACGGGAGCAAGAATCGCCCATTTTGCAGAAGCAGAACCCATTATAAGATTGATCATGGAGGTTATGATGATAAAACTGATCATCAGAGGTATTTCACTCAGACCCATGGTTTTAAGAACTTCAGATCCTTTTACTTCAAAAATAAGTCCCAGATTGGTCCAGTTAAAAAATGCAACAAACTGAGCGGCAAAAAAACAAAGAACCAGATATGAACCCAGGG
>CAYPMQ010000303.1:0-4275 GCA_964411625.1 uncultured Ignavibacteriaceae bacterium | reverse complement strand
GCACAGTGGGGCCCAGAATAATACCGCCGAGAATTTCCCCTATGATTTCGGGCTGTCTGATTTTGTTAAAAACCTCACCCAGCACCCTTGCCATAAGGAGCATTACGCTGATTGCAAGCAGAAAAACTGTCAGCTGATGCGGGTCTTTCATTTAATCTCTTTTAATAAGTAAAAGGTTGGCAGGAAGTTCTTCAAATATAAATTCTGCATCGTGAGTAAAAATCCTGTCAAAAATTGAAAGCTTTTTATTTCTGACTGTATAGATCAGCAGATCCGCTTCAACATCAATAGTAAACTGATGGGTATGTACAGCCTCTCTTCCGTAAAGAGCTTTTACATTGTAACTGAAATCTTTCACCCCCGTCTCCTTCAGGAAGAGTGAAAGTTTACTCTCCTCATCAGTAAGATAAGCAGCCCTTGTTTCTTCAACCTCATCAGAAGAACCGGAATCAATAGTTATACTTGAGAGTGCGGGGATATAGACATCTTTTACAAATATTGTTTCACGGGTACCGTCAATTTCTGCTATGTACTGTGTGGTACGCGCACTGAATTCATAAAATGATGTATAATCAATTGCAGTGACAATCTTCTCAAATTTCCTGACACCGGGATCTATAAAACAAATCACTGAAAACCGTGACTGTCTCAGTATATCACGAGCCACGGAACCAATAAGGTATTTCAGCGTGGTCTCCTTTTCAAGTGCCCCCATAACGAGAAGGTCAATTTTATCTTCCGCTCCCTGTTTCATAATCGCTTTTGCGGGATCACCTGAAAGCCATCTGATCTCTGGCAGCTTTCCGTAACTCTGAAACCCGCAGAGTTTTCTGATCTGAGCTTCTTTTTCTTCTGTTCTGGATCCCACATGATAGATCAGAATTTCGCATCTGAACATCTCAACAAGATGAGCAGTCTGATTAAGCAGCATCTCCCTGCTCGGGGAGAACGTAAATGCAAGTGCAAGTTTTTTAAATGGAGAAGTCATATCTCTTAAAATGAGTTGTTTTGTGTGATGTAAAATAATTAAAAATCGGAATTCTCTTATCTGAATTTATTTTGTAATGTTGCAATTTTGACAACATTGAATAAGGATGCATCTCCGCCGTTTCTCTTTTATAAATTTTATGCTAAATTAAGTTCGGATTAATTTTTTATTTACGGAGATTACGTGAGAAAACTGTTCCTGATTCACTTTTTAATACTCAGCGCCTCATTTACGATGTTGGGTCAGATCACAGGCAAAGATTCAAGCTTTTATCTTTTCCCACCTGACAGTATTATGTATAATCTTGATGATGTGGTTGTAACCGCAACCCGCGGCGAGCAGAAAATAATCGATATTCCATACCCAGTTGTCAGAATAAGCAATAAACAATTTAAATTTGACAAAAAGACTGCTGTTAATGACGTGCTCGGTAATGTTCCTGGTTTGTTTATGCAGTCACGCTACGGCAACCACGATGTCAGAATTTCAATCAGAGGTTTCGGCAGCAGATCAAACACCGGTATCCGAGGTGTGAGAATTTTGCTTGACGGAATTCCTGAATCCGAACCTGACGGCCAGACAAGGATCGAAGCCATTGATTTCAACTCGGTCGGGGCAATTGAAATTGTGAAAGGCAACTCATCATCGCTTTATACAAATGCACCGGGAGGTGTTGTAAACTTTATTAATGATATTGATTTTAATGAGTCTTTTGTTACTCAGTTCAACCAGATCGGGGGCTATGATCTCCGGCAGAATGGTATCAAAGCAGGTGTTGCCCGCAATAATCTGAAAATGCTCTTCACCTATACTTATCATAACTACACAGGTTACAGAGCCCACTCACAGGATTACTGGAATATCCTCAACACTGTTATTGAAACTAAACCTGACAACCTCAGCAAACTCCAGATTCTCGGGTATTTTGTTGACGGACTTATTAAACTCCCGGGATCTCTTACCAAAGCTGAATATGATGCTGATCCGTATCAGGCTGCACAACGTGAGACCGATTTTGATTTCAGAAGGGTTTCCAAAAAAGGGAGAATAGGTTTAAGATACAGCACCGCTTTTGACGAAACCTTTAACAATCATATTGAAATAACCACATACGGCACAATCAAATACTTTGAACGTACTCAGCGTGATTACAGGATCATTAACCGCTACGGCCTCGGCGTACAGACCCGCTGGCTGAACAAATCGGTTATTGCGGGGCTTAAAAATGAATTCTCACTCGGAGGAGATGCCTTCTATCAGACAGGACCCGTTGAGAGCTATACAAACATTGGCGGAATCAAAAGCGATATTCTAAACGAACTGACCGATGAGACCATTATAAACTCGGGATTTTTTGTTCAGAACAACCTTGAACTCATTAAATCCAAACTTAATCTGCTGGTAACGGGAAGATTTGACCGCGTAGTGTTTGAGGCAAAAAATCAGATTCTCGGTTCACAGAATGACAGAAGGGTGTTCCAGGATTTCACTCCCAAGTTTGCAGTCAATTATAAGTTCACTCCCCGGCTCTCGGTTTACGTTTCTTACGGATTCAGTTTTGACTCACCCGCAGGAAATGAACTCGATAATTACCCCACGAGCAGCAACACGGGCAAGTTATATAATCCCGATCTGAAATCGCAGGAATCTCAAAACTTTGAAATCGGAACTAAAGGCAACTTTGTTTTCCCGGAGAGGGATTTTCTGAAATGGATTCTTTATGAGATAACTTTTTACAACTACAGAATCGAAAATGAGATAGTGCCTTTTGAAGTATTCACGAATGTTTATTACCGTAACTCGGCAAAAACAACGAGAAGCGGAATTGAATCAGGTGTTGATATTGGTGTTGTAAACGGTGTATCTTTCAGTCTGAGTTATACATATTCAGGATTTAAGTATTCAGACTATCAGGCTTATGTGATTGAAAATATTCAGGGTCAGATAGTAACTAATATCAGGGAATATTCCGGGAAAGTTGTGCCATCAGTGCCTGAACATAATTTCATTACAAGCATTACGCTTGAAAACCGATTCAGCACACTCATTTCAGGTTATTTCAAGGGAACGTTTAATTTCATAAGCGGAATGTACGGTGATGATGCAAACACGGCAAAATCTGACGGTTACTCCCTGCTTAATTTTACTATCGGCTGTGATATTTCACCCTCTTCAAGATTCAATATTCTGCTGAATGCGGGTATTAACAATATAACTGATGTAAAATATGTTTCCTTTCTGAACATTAACTCAACCAGCGGCAGATTTTACGAAGCCGGTGAACCGCGCAATTTCTTTGCAGGCATAACATTCGGTTTCCGCTTCTGAGCTGATCTGCAGCCGGATCTGATTTGAAAGGGGTGAGCTTTCATATTAAAGATTCACCCCTGTTTTATTAACAATAATGCGGATATGTAATTGAATCTGAAAATATCCTTAAACGTTCTGTTTTTACTTTTGACAGCTGCCGGATCAAGACTCACGGCACAATCTGATTTTATAATTTATCCCGGTGCAAGCACCCAGACCGAAACCTTCATTACAAAGCATCCGCTTAATGATCAGATTCTTTTGGTTTCAGCAAATACGATTAAATTTCAGCCCTCATTTTTTATAAGCGAGGGTATTTATGTATCAACAAACGGAGGAGTTACATGGTCAGGCTCAGACACCTGCAAAGGAGCAAATATTTCTTTTCACGGAGGTGACCCCGGCATTGCTATAGATAAAGACGGGAATTTCATTATCACCAGGCTGGGAAGAGTGCCCCTCTCCGGTCTTTATTCTCATTACTCCGGTGATAACGGTCTGACATGGAGCAATGGATACACTATCACCACTGAAGACCTCGAACGAGCCACTGTAGTTACCGACGGTTTTCCAAACAGCCCTTTTTACGGCAGAACTTATGCCTCATGGGTCAGATTTGCTCCCCCCTACCCCGTGGTGCTTACCTGTACAACCAACGGAGGCGTTTCCTGGATCACTCCAAGCGTTGTTAATCCGCAGCCTGTAAGCAGATCATCGGGCGGAGATATGGCAGTAGGAAATGACGGTAAGATTTACGTAACCTGGGCTAATGTGACCCCGGTCTCCCCCTTTACTGAAACCAATGCCGGATTTGCAGTTTCATCAGACGGAGGAACAACCTGGAGAGTAAACGAGGGGAATATTCACATAAACGGGATTCAGGGAATTCTTTTCGAAAAACAGAATATAAGGGTTAACTCAACTCCGAGAATTGATGTTGATAACTCCGGCGGTCAGTATAACGGCAGGCTATACAT
>CAYPMQ010000302.1:0-4307 GCA_964411625.1 uncultured Ignavibacteriaceae bacterium | reverse complement strand
TGCTCACCAGAATCTATGGACTGGCTTTTGAATCCGAAGAGGAATTAAAAGATTATATCCGCAGGCGTGAGCTTGCTATGCAGCGGGATCACCGCAAACTGGGCACAGAACTTGAACTGTTCCTCATTGATGACGAGGTCGGTGCAGGTCTGCCTTTATGGCTGCCCAAAGGAAACGTGATCAGAGCCGAGCTCGAGAAATGGGCAAAAGAAATTGAGTTCAAAGCGGGGTATCACCAGGTATCAACCCCTTCAATCACCAAGGCTGAGCTTTATTTCAGATCGGGACATCTTCCTTATTACAAAGACTCAATGTTCCCGCCCATGACCCTTGATGAAAATAATGAGTATTATCTGAGGCCAATGAACTGCCCTCATCATCATAAAATCTACGGGTTCAGACCGAGAAGCTACAGAGAGCTGCCCTTCAGACTGGCGGAATATGGTGATATGTTCAGGTATGAAAAACATGGCTCGCTTTCAGGTCTGCTGAGAGTAAGAGCAATGACTCTTAACGATGCACATATCTACTGTGAGCTTGACCAGGTAAAGGATGAGTTCAAAAATGTTATTGAGCTTTACAGACTATATTATGATAAACTCAGACTCGGAAACTTCAGGGTAAGATTATCTCTCCATGATCCTGCAAGCGATAAATATGTCAAGAATGAAGACATGTGGCTGTTCAGTGAGCAGATAGTCAGAGATATCCTTAACGATGCCGGTGTCTCCTTTATTGAAGAAATGGGTGAGGCTGCATTCTACGGGCCTAAAATGGATATTCAGATCAAGAACCTGCTTGGCAGGGAAGAAACAGTTTCAACCTGTCAGCTTGATTTTGTGATGGCTGAGAGATTCGATCTTGAATATTCGGCTAAAGACGGCACACTCAAGAGACCGTACATTATTCACAGAGCGCCACTCAGTACCCATGAAAGGATGATTTCTTTCCTGATTGAATTCTATGGCGGTGCATTCCCCACTTGGATGGCTCCCGTTCAGGTTCTCCTTGTTCCCGTTAATGAAGATTGTATGGAATACTGCCGCGAATTAGAAAATACTCTCTTTGAAAATGAATTCAGAGTTGAAATTGACGACTCTTCAGATTCATTCAATAAGAAAATCAGAAAAGGCACAACTCAGAAAATTCCGAATATCTGGATTATCGGGAATGAGGAAGTCTCTAACAGATCTGTGACATGGAGAAGGTATGCCCGACAGCAGAATCAGCTTAAGGTTGATTTTACCAATGCTGTTGAAAAGCTTCTCCGGATGAGATCAGACAGAGTTATGGATAACTTTGATGATGTGGATATCTGATCTGTTCTGATCACTTAAAGAAATCAAGTTTGAGGCTGCGGGTAGTTGTTATCTGCAGCCTTTTTTTATTTCAGTTCTTTGTTCTTCGTTCTTTGTTCTTTGTTCTTTGTTCTTTGTTTTTTGTTCAGAATAAACGGGATAGCTACACAGATTGTGACAGATTTAATCAGATATTTTTTGAAAAACTAAAAATGTGTATTCTGCCCCGGAGAACGTTATGCGAATTTACACGAATCCATTTTGTAATTAAATATTTTGCTGTAAACCACCTACGAAATGCTTTTCAGCAGTGAAAGGGTGATTTTTCGTCTTGCTGCTTTAGCAAATTAACCCTTAATCCACACCCCGTAACCTCCTTCTCACACGGAGATGAAGCCTGGGTACCTGGTCGGGAAACGTACCGCCAGTCTCCGGCTGGTAATTTTTGATACAACCATTCCTGCCTCAGAATTGGCTTCCTTCAAAAAGACCAACCACTCCGGCGCACTTCATTCCAATCATTCAGGCGGAGTCCATTCCAATCAATCAGACGGCGCTCATTCAATGATGTAAATTAATCCCATTCTTTTCAAACCCATTCTGTCGTGGGGACAAATCCCGCAAAACTTTACATTAGTGCACAAATTTAGTATCTTTACTTTTAGTTATGATAACAGGTTTCAAATCAGACTGACGAAATAAGAGCAGCCGGTTTAATTTTCAATTAACATTTAATCGGAGAGGTTATGAAACAACTCATACTAATGGTTTTCCTTCTGGCATTATTCACGGAAAACTTCGCACAAAATGTAAAAGTAAGTGACTATCAGGTTCCTGTCAGTAAAGCAAAAATCCTCAGACTCTCTGGCTCTTACAACTTTTCTCAATCATCAACAGATTCAACAATCACAGTAAACGCTAACAACGCCGCTGCAACCCTGCTCTTCAGATACTTCTATTCTTCACTCCCTTTTGCATATTTCATTGATGCTGATGCCACGGGAGGAAAGGTATTCGGGGACTATACTCATGATGTAAGTATAAGACCGAGTATCAGAAAGTATTTCGATGAGAAAACGGACTTTTTCGGCTTCGGTTCACTCTTCCTCAGGCATGCCAATACCTTTAAACAGATTCAGTCGGATCTCCTTCTTGGCGGTGGTTACGGACGCTATATCAATGCAACCACTCTTGCAAAAGCTGTGAGAATTGAGGAACATCTTATACGTGAAAAAGTGATCTCAGGTTATCTGCCCAAAGAGACAATGATTACAATTGCCAATATTATCGAGAGAGAAGATGAGTACAAAGGTGTTTACGGAGAAACGTATGAAAAAACATGGTATGAGGATATTGAAAAGGAAATTCTCAAATCAGGCATGATGGTCGGTGAACACCTCGGAGCAATTGGTATTCTCCGTATGCAGCAGGTTCTGAAAAACATTAACGAAAGGGTTAATGAAAGATTTTACGGCTGGGATCTGACGCTTGGTGTGCTCTTTAATCTTTCGACTTCAGATAAATCAGATACAAGATCACCTGCGCTTTCCATTGGCGGCAGGTACTCACACCCTATCAGCTGGAGCTCCCAGATAAACAGCTTTGTGAATATATCCACTCCTTTTGATTCCACATTTTTTAAGGATGTGAGAGGTGAGCTGGGAATTGATTATATCTATGAGCTGAGCAATAAAATTAATTTTCTGGGCGGGTACAGACTAAACTACATAAAGCCGAATGCAGGAGATGGTTATGCAGATCATTTCCTTAACGGTTCATTTATTTTCTATCTGGAAAATTCAATCAACCTTGGCATAAATGCCACGCTGGCAAGCTATGGACTGAGTACCGCAAAAAAGACTGATTTCAGAACCTCGGTTACTTTACAATACAATCTGTTCTGATTCGGGGCGGAGTGAGTTAATTTTAATATTTCAATAAACCGGGGAGGTGTACCCTCCCCGTGAAATATTAAACAGAGCAGGAATTCCCTGAAGATATTCCGTCAACAGATACAATTCTGTCAAGCCTGATTTCCGTTCCGTCGGTCAGGATCAGGAATTCTGCGCCGTTAACTGCGCGAAGATCTTTGATTACCGCTTCAGATGTGACAGAAGAATCATCTTTCAGAAATTCTATTTTAACAGTTTTTCTAAGAACGGCCGCTGCCTCCAGCCTGTCGTAAAAACCACAGTCAACCGGTTTATAATTATCCATTTTAATCCATCCAGCCTTGTTTGTACATCAGCTCGGCACAGAGAATTGCGCCTCCTGCCGCACCGCGCACTGTATTATGTGAGAGGAGAGTGAATTTATAATCAAAGAGGTTACATTCACGAAGCCGCCCTACTGAAACAGCCATCCCTTTATCAAGATTTCTGTGAAGTCTTGGCTGGGGGTATTTCTCCTCATAAAAATAATGGATTGGATGCAGCGGAGCGGTTGGCAGATTCAGTTCCTGCGGCAGGGCGCTGAAGCTTCTCCAGGCTTCAATAATTTCTCCCGCAGCCGGCTTTGTTTTTAGTTTTACCTGAACAGATTCAAGGTGACCATCAAGCACCGCTACACGGTTAGTTGAGGCACTGATCTTAATGTCACTGAATTTTATATGATCACCGGCGAGTTCACCGAGTATTTTCCCCGGTTCTTTCTCGAGTTTATCTTCCTCCCCGCCGATAAACGGAATCACGTTATCAAGAATATCCAGGCTGGCAACCCCGGGATAACCCGCTCCCGATAACGCCTGCATAGTCACCACATTCACTGCCTCGAGACCGAATTTATCAAACAGCGGTTTAAGCCCGATTACAAGACCTATTGTTGAACAATTCGGGTTTGTAATAATTGCGCCGCCGTTATACTTCTGGGTTCTGATGAGTCCCAGATGATCAGGATTAACCTCGGGAATCAGGAGCGGCACATCGGGATCTGTTCTGTGATTCTTTGAATTCGAAACTACAAAATATCCCTTTTCAGCAAAGGCAGATTCAACCTCGCCCGCAACAGAGG
>CAYPMQ010000301.1:0-4324 GCA_964411625.1 uncultured Ignavibacteriaceae bacterium | reverse complement strand
ACTATTTTGAATATCTCGATGGTCTGAAGGCAGAAAAAGATATTCTCGAAGGGATTGATTACTCATGGGAAAGAATATCCGGAGCAGATAAAATACCCGGAATGATTGATTCAATCGTAAATAACTTTAACTATCTTAATCCCTCCGCAAGTGTTTCTGCGCTGTCTGAGTTATACAAGGAAATCAATAAACTTCCGGAAAGTCACATCACACTCCGTAAAGCTGATGAAATCAGAAATATTATTAAAAGTTGTCTCGGTCTCTGGATAGAAGCAATTTCACCTGAAGAATATGTAACTCCTGGTAAAAGCATAAAGGTCAGTTTTACAATCGTAAACAGATCAGCAGAAGATGTAAAACTTGTAAGTGTGGGCTCAGATTACACAGGTAAACAAAAAAGTGACATTGTTCTGAAAGACAACAAACCCATCAGTATTGACTTCGATCTGAAAGTGCACTCTGATGCAGCAATCTCCAATAAATACTGGCTTGATAAAGAGAGAACAGGGGAATTGTTCAATATTCCGGACCGGGGACTTTTGCTTGAACCTGATAACAATCCCGCATTCAGTCTTGATGCAGAACTGCTAATTGACGATTTAGTTTTAAAGTTTAGTATTCCTGTTTACAACCGCATAGTGGACCGTGTGGAAGGTGAGGTTTACCGCTCCCTTATTGTTAGACCGGAAGTTTTGTTAAGCTCTGATGAGAAACTTATTCTTTCTCCAGACGGAAATTTTGAGAATGTCTTATTTCATCTGGAATCGATGACACCCGGCATCAGCGGGAAACTGAGGCTTGTTAACACCAAAGAGAAATCAGATATTATTGAGATAGGTGATGTTCAGTTCCCGGCGGGATCAAAAAATATAGAGCTTTCAGCCGATATTAAAATTACAGGCAATTCAGCAAAAACTTATGATATTGAATTTGTTACACCTTCGGGAGTTTACAACAAAACGATAAAAGTTATTGATTACCCTCATATACCCAAACAGACTTTCTTCAGAATAAGCAGAATTACCTTTATTAAAACAGGGGCTAAAACCGGTAACGGTAAAATAGCCTATATTCAGGGCTCGGGAGATGAAATTCCAAAGTATCTCAGACAGATGGGAGTTGATATTGAGGAAGTTAATTATCATACACTTTCAGAAGAAAAACTCAGGGAATTCAGAACTGTGGTTTTTGGAATCAGAGCTTTTAACGTAATCGAAAATCCTGATGTCAAGTACAATATTCTGAATGATTTCATAGAAAACGGCGGTAATGTCATAGTTCAGTACCTTACTGTTGATACAAAAACAAATAAGATAGGTCCTGTACCTTTCAAAATTGGAAGGCAGAGAGTAACTGATGAAAATATGCTGCCATCATACCTTGATATAAACTCACCATTACTGAATTTTCCTAATAAAATCGATCAGACTGATTTTGAGGGCTGGGTTCAGGAAAAAGGTCTCTATTTTGCTTCAGAGTTTGGTAAAGAATTTGCAACTCCCATAAAAATTTCCGACAAAGGAGAAAATGAATCGGGTGGTGTTCTTATAACTGCAGCCTATGGAAAAGGCACTTTTACGTATACCGGTTTTTCTTTTTTCAGACAGATACCAGCCGGGGTTGAAGGAGCTTTAAAATTATTCTTAAATCTCATATACAGGGAACCCAATAATGCAGGCAAATGAAGACCAGGATAAAATGCCGCTTTTCGGGAGCGTTAAAAAGGCGTATTTATTCGTAATTGGTTTTATGCTTCTTCAGGTGGCCGTCTATTATCTTCTGACGAGGATACTGTCATGAGCCTGATTGACTGGTTTGTTCTTGGAGGCTTCACGCTATTTATCGTAGCCTATGGTATCATTAAGAGCAGAAAAGCTGCTTCCACTATAGATGGTTACCTTCTTGCAGATAAACAGTCCCCCTGGTATGTAGTCACCTTTTCTGTAATGGCAACACAGGCAAGTGCAATAACATTTATATCAACTCCCGGTCAGGCTTTTGATGACGGAATGCGGTTTCTGCAGTTTTATCTGGGTCTGCCAGTTGCCATGGTATTGATTTCAAATACAGCCGTACCGCTTTTCCACAAACTCAGAGTCTTTACAGCATACGAATTCCTTGAATCCCGTTTCGATGTTAAAAGCCGATTTTTTACCGCCGGATTATTCCTTGTTCAGAGAGGTCTGGCTGCTGCTTTTACAATTTATGCTCCTGCACTTGTACTTTCCGTACTGCTTGGAGCAGATTTGCATGTAATGATTATCCTGCTCGGATTACTGACGGCAGTATATACAATCAGTGGAGGGTCTGATGCCGTTAATAAAACTCAGATGCTTCAATTTGCAGTGATATTTATAGGAATGCTCTCCGCAATTGTAGTTATATTCATGATGGTCGGAAATTATGCAACTCCTCTGGAAGCTATAAGAATTGCAGGGCTTGCAGGCAAAATGAATCTGATGGATTTCAGTTTTAATCTTGAGGATCGGTATAACTTCTGGTCGGGTATAATAGGCGGCACTTTTCTGGCATTATCGTATTTCGGCACGGATCAGTCACAGGTGGCAAGATATCTGTCTGGCAAATCAGTAAATCAGACGAGGTTTGGTCTGCTGATGAACGGGATTCTGAAAATCCCAATGCAGGTAGGGATACTTTTCATCGGAGTTATGGTATTTGTGTTTTATCAGTTTGTTTTGCCTCCGCTTCACTTTAATCCTGTAACCGCTTAGGCAATTAAAAACGAAAAGAAATTTATCGTGCTGGAAGATCAGCATAAGGGTCTTCACGAGGAAAAACTCAAATTGATAAACGGCTATCTGGATAAAGGCAGCGTAAGTGATGAGGAGTTCAGGAGTGAGATGAAAAGATTCTCGGAAGAAAGTAAAAACCTTGAGGCCGCTACAGGTGAAATAATCAGGGAAAAGAAACCCAATGCTCCTGTAAATGATATTAATTATGTTTTCCTCAGTTTTGTACTGAATTTTCTTCCCGTGGGTCTTATCGGGCTGGTCATAGCCTCAGTTCTTGCTGCTTCAATGTCTTCAACTTCATCAGAACTGAATGCACTGGCTTCAACAACTGTAATTGACTTTTATAAAAGATTAGTCAGGAAAGATGCATCAGACGCACATTATTTAAAAGTTTCAAAAATGGCTACATTATTTTGGGCGGTTTTTGC
The DNA here is from genome assembly GCA_964411625.1 of uncultured Ignavibacteriaceae bacterium. Classification (GTDB taxonomy): domain Bacteria; phylum Bacteroidota; class Ignavibacteria; order Ignavibacteriales; family Ignavibacteriaceae; genus JABWCA01. The sequence continues at coordinate 1,143 of CAYPMQ010000301.1, read as the reverse complement.
TATTGTTTTTGCAGAAATAGCGAATAAAATGGGCTCCCTTATTGAAGCCGTGAATATACTCGGCTCTTTATTTTATGGTGCAATTTTAGGTATCTTTGTAATAGCATTTTATCTGAAAAAGATAAGAGGCACAGCAGCTTTCTACGGCGGAATTATCGGTGAAGCAGCAGTTCTGTTGCTATTTTTCGGATCGGAAATCCCTTTTCTGTGGCTTAATTTCATTGGTTGTTCAATCGTGGTGATTTCTGCCTCAGTAATCCAGAAAATATTAAATTAACTTAAAGTACAATTTTCAATTTATTATAACAAATATAAACGGAGATAAAGTGAGAAATTTATTATCAAAATTTTTCGTCTTAATGTTCATTTTAACCTTATCAGCCACCATAAATCTCCATTCGCAGGATTTTGAAGGTGATATCGTTATGATGGTAAACTCACCTGAAGAAGGTGTTGAACAGGAAATGATTTATACCAAGCAAGGTGATAAAGTTAAAATGAAGGTTGAAGCGCAAGGCCAGAAAATGGATATAATATTTTCAGGTAAAACCATGATTATGGTTATGCATGATCAGAAAATGTACATGACTCTGGATACAGAAGATGCAAATATGGAAGAAACCGATACTGAGAAACCTAAGATTAATAAAACCGGTAATACAGCTGAAATTCTCGGTTATACGGCGCATGAATATCTGATAGAAACTGCAGAAGAAAAATTCGGAGCATGGATGACTGAAGGTCTTGGCAAGTTTATAGGTGAAGCATTCGGAGGCGAAAATCAAATGGGTATGGCTTTTGAAGAGCTTGGAGAAAATGCTTTTCCGCTTATGATGGAATTATATCAGGAAGACGGCAGCAAAATTAAAGTACTTGAAGTTAAAGAACTCAATGCCAGAACCGTTAGTGACTCAGAATTTGAAATCCCCAAGGGCTATCAGTCAATGATGGACATGGGTCAGTAAATATTAAGTCCGGGTAACCGGACTTTTTTTTGTAGTGAGTAAATTTTACCTTTCATTCGTCATAAAATCAGCTAAAAACTAAAAAGAGGAAAAAATGAAAAAAAGTGTGTGGTCTTCGGTAGTATTGATCTTACTGCTTGTGTCAATCAATCTGAATGCTCAGGATAAACCTGTAAGC
>CAYPMQ010000300.1:0-4361 GCA_964411625.1 uncultured Ignavibacteriaceae bacterium | reverse complement strand
TTCCACTTGTCACCCACATCGGGAATGAAATCGTGGTTTGTGCTGAGCCCTACCGAATAAATAGTGTCGATGCCTGCGCTATCGGGAGCGGTGTAAAGAAATCTCCAGTAGAGTGAGTCTGAATATTGCGGGAAGGGAATAGGAAAAGCCTGAGTTAACTCACCGCCTATTTTAATCGAAAAAGAATCGGGGGTGTTAACCGCACCAAATCTTGCAGCCACGTTATAACCGCCGCCAAGTGAAGGTCCACCCCAGAGGTACATTCGGTATTCTGCCGTTTCGCCTGCTCTGAGGAAAGTCGGACCAACTACACTTACGCCAACCGTGTTATCTCTGTTAAGATCATGACAAACACACCCGTTGCCGTTAAGCTCCGTACAGCCGACAACCCTCGCTCCATTATTATTCGTATTAGAAAATCCCCAGACCAGAATTCCGAAGAATACCAGAATGGGGATAATTACAAGTTTATTTTTAGACATTACCTCATCAGGGTCATTTTCTTAACTGAAGAATACAGATTTTTACCAGAAAAATCAACAGCTTTAAGTTCATAGTAATAAATTCCGCTTGAATATGATGAAGCATCAAAAGTGTATGAGTAGCTTCCCTGGTTCATCACACCATTGGCGAGTTCCGAAATCAGTCTGCCCTGAACATCAAACACTTTAAGCGAAACATTAGCGTCCTTCTCAAGGTTAAATTTTATTATTGTTGAAGGGTTAAACGGATTAGGAAAGTTCTGAGCAAGTTCAAATCCCGAGGGGGTTTCGCTTCCGTTTACGGATATCACCTGTGAATAGTTATACTCGCCGCTGAAGTCTATCTGTTTTAATCTGTATCTGGTATCACCAGAGAATTTTCCGTTATCCATATAAGAATACTCTGATCGCGATGTAACTGTACCTTTGCCTTTTACAAATCCGGTAACAGCCCAAGAACTGCCATTAACTGATTTTTCAACCTCAAAACCGGCATTATTTGTCTCAGTGGCAGTTGACCAGCTCAGTAAAACTCCAGCACCTGATTTAACTGCCGAGAAGGATGTCAGTTCAACCGGTATCACATTAGTTACTGTAACCGCAAACTTGGGCCCGAACTTCCACTGGTCAAGACTGTTTGGCTGACCGTCAAAGTTGACAGCATTAAGCACTGAATAAAGAGTATCGTTTCCAAGTGCAACGGGGGCGGTGTACTTAAACGAAAAGTATAATGTATCGCTGGAAAATTGTTTCGGCTGAAGATGCGTGATCTCTCCGCCCTGAAGTTTAACTCCCGGTTCGCCTGCCGCAAGAGTACCTGTTCCCGCAGCAACGTTAAGACCTGCAGCAACTGCACCGTTAGGTTTTAAAACATAAAGTCTGTAATCCGCCTGTTGGTTTGGCAGCAAGACGGCCGGCCCTGAAACCCAAACCTGCATATTGTTATTAGGCGAAAGATTATGACAGGTACAACCCTCTCCGTTTTTTTCGGTGACACCTGTAATTCCGGATGAGTATGACCATGTTAAAAAGGTTATAAGCCCGGCAAATAAAAAGACTGACAATACTTTCATTTTGCTCCTTTATTTTAAGAGTAACATTTTTGAAGAAAGTGAAAACTTCCCGCCTTCACTGTTTATGTAATTTACCTTGTATATATAGGTTCCCGATGCAAGTCCGTCGGCATTAAAATTCATTTTTTGAATCCCTGCCCTGACATTTCCTTCAAATATTTTATTCACAAGCTCGCCCGAAGCCGAAAACACCTCAACAGATGCGTAACCTTCCGCTGGTATACTGAAACTTATTTCAGTTGATGGATTAAAAGGATTCGGATAATTCTGATTAAGGCTAAAGTTTTTAACTACTTTAAAATCCACTTCAATCACATTTGAAAATTCAAAGCTTCCGTCGTGATCAATCTGCTTGAGCCTGAAATAATTTTTACCGTTAACGGGCTTTTCAAAATAATAAGAATATGATGACTGAGATGTGGTCGTACCATTACCGTTAACAAAATCAATGTTTCTGAAATGTTTATTATCTTCACTCCACTCAATCTCAAATCCCAGATTATTTGTTTCGGTTGCCGTTGTCCAGGTAAGCTTAATTAAACCATTCTCTGAGACTCCTGAAAAAGAAGTCATTTCAACGGGAATGGGGTAGGGAAGATTAATTTTAAAGAAGCCGGAACCCTGAGCGGCAAAAATCGAGAAAGTATCTGCAATTACAACGGAATAATTGCTGCTGCTTATTGTTGTGGTCATCCAGGTTTGCCCGCCGTCTTTTGTCAGGTAAATTTTGCCGCCGCTGTATTCGCCGGTCATAACATAATCGGCGCTTTCAGGGGCAACATCAACTCCCCAGAGGTTTCTGCCACTGAATCCGACAAGTGTCCAGGTTGCGCCGTAATCTGTAGATTTAAGCAGACCGCCTCCGCCGCTCCATTTTGTAGCCCACGCCTCACCGGGCTTTGTCTTTGATATTGCAATTGTGGGAATTTCTCCAGAAGTACTGTATACCTGTGTCCATGAAGCCCCATAATTGCTACTTCTGAAAATCCCAGTGGTATTATCACCAATGAGGATGATATTTGAACTGTCAGGAAAAACCTCAATATCACATGGAGTGGACAGGGGCATGTTTGTGTTTAAGTTCGTCCATGTATTTCCAAAATCGGTACTCTTCATAAAAGTGTTATTGCTCTGGGTATAGATGGTATCAGGATGGACAGGATCACGGGTCATCGGGATCCCGAAATATGAAAAAGTCAGATTATCAGCCACAATAGTCCAGGTTGCACCACCGTTTGTAGTCTTAACAATCTTGTCAGTTGTTGCTTCAATTGCAACAAGAAAAGTAAGAGTGTCTTTCTCACTGAGAATAATATTTTTAACTCTTGTTGAGTTTGGTATTGTGGTTCCTATTGGAGTAAAACTGGACCCTCTGTCTCTGCTCAGATAAATAGTTCCGACTGAGCCATAGTACACCACTCTGTGATCATTTCTTCTGTAATCAACCGGATTACCAAGGCTTGTGCCATTCTGAATGAGTGTCCAGGTGTAGTCTTCCTGGTAATTTATTAATTTTTGAGCCGGCAGTTCAGCAGCGGCCAGCATGAGCAAAAGAGTAAAAAGAAGGAGTTTTTTTTGAACCATTATAGTTATACCAATTGATAATTATTACATTAGTTTATTATTCTCAATAAAGGGACAGTAACATGCTAAAAAAATGAGATTTTTCCAAACGTACAGTAAAAACTTAATGATGTAAAAATCGATTTGTGAAGAAAGTCCTGATAAAATTCGGAAATGATCTGCCGCAAAATTTCAGAAGGGTTATACTGAATATTTTGTTGAAATATTCACAAAATTACTGATTGGTTTACGACAAACTTCGGGAAAGCATTTGCGGACTCCGGAGGCTTCCGGGAAAGTTTTATTCTATAAGGTTGTAATAAGATTATCGGAGCAAACTTTTAATAAATGCGGACTAAGAAATAAGTTATTTTTATAATCCCGGCAGACTTAAATATACGAAATAAAGATTAAGCGAAACTTACTCTGCTTCAAGCCATCCATAAAACATCGAACTTGCAATTACTATAACTTGAGTTTATTATATTTAGTTCAAACTGACTCATTAATTAGTTATTAGTTTGATTTGTTGTTAACTAACCAGCAGTGTGTCAGAGAGTATGCTGAACTCATAGCAAGAAGGCCAGGCTAAGAGCACAAGGCAGATTCCTGGTCAGCGAAAAACATTTTGTCAAATATTACGGCAAATTTCTTTAATTTTACTCTTTGTGTAAAAAATCATTCAGGAGTGATGAGTTGGTAATCGGAGTTCCAAAAGAGATAATTGATGGCGAAAAAAGAGTTGCTCTTACGCCGGATACTGCAGCCAAACTTATTAAGTCCGGGTTCACGGTTCAGATAGAATCCGGTGCAGGAACAGAAGCTAATTATACAGATGAGATGTATGTACATGCGGGTGTAAAGATATCAGAAAGTTTAAAGGAGTTATATTCTTCTTCAGAAATAATTCTGAAAGTTCAGCGCCCTGTTTATCATCAAAAAGAAAGTATTAACGAAACTGAACTTATGAAAGAAGGTTCATTATTAGTATGTCTCTTGTATCCGCTGAATTATAAAGAATCACTTGAGAGCTGCATCAGAAAAAAAATCAGCGTCGTTTCTATGGATTTTATCCCGAGAACCACACTGGCACAAAAAATGGATGCATTGAGCTCACAGGCAAACCTTGCCGGTTATAAAAGTGTACTGCTTGCATCAAATTACCTCCAGAAAATTTTTCCTCTGATGATGACGGCAGCCGGAACTATAACCCCTTCAAAAGTAGTAATAATGGGTGCCGGGG
>CAYPMQ010000299.1:0-4364 GCA_964411625.1 uncultured Ignavibacteriaceae bacterium | reverse complement strand
ATTTTTTCTTAAGAAAAAATTTTGCCGGGTCAATTTTTCCGGTTAGATTTGCTTTTAACCTAAAGAAAAAATAAGATGAAAATAGAATTCATTGAAAAGCAATCCATAACATCAGTTAAAACCTTAACCAGCTTTTTATTAACAAATGAAACCGGAGAGCATAAACTTATTTATGTTTACAACTCCGATGATAAATTTTTTAAGGTTTTCTTTTCTATCGGCCGGGTTATAGAATACTTCTCAGAAAACGGTCTTGAATATTTTGAACGCGAATTTACCAATGCAGATAGTGTGGAAAAATTCCTGGCTTCTGTTAAATTTGATAATTGCAATATCATCTATTATGATAGGGAGTAATTTTATCAATATGGCTTATTGTAATTGTTTCAATATATAACCCGCAATTTTTAAATTATGAATAAGAATTGGACTTATGAGGAAACTGTACTTGCATTATATCTTTACTGTATAATTCCATTCAACAAGGTTTCCTCGAAACATTCAGATATAATTAAATTATCGGGGCTGATTAACAGATCACCTAATTCCATCAAAATGAAAATTGGCAATTTTGGTAGTTTTGATCCGCTCCTCAAAGAGCGTGGAATTGTCGGACTAAGTAATGTAAGCAAACTTGATAAAGAAGTATGGGATAAATTCAATGGTAATTGGGAATTACTTGTTGAGAGCTCAGACAGGATTATGCAGGAAATTGACTCAGGTCTTAGCATCGATGGTTTATCAGGAGATAATTTTCCAAAAGTTCTTCCCACTGAAACTATCACTTCAGGAAAGCAACGTCTGAATCAAAATTTTTTCAGGAAAACAGTATTGAGTTCTTATAATTACACATGCTGTATCACAAGAATAAATATTCCGGAATTGCTTGTTGCCAGTCATATAATTCCCTGGAGCAAGAATGAAAAGCAGAGACTTAATCCTCAAAACGGAATTTGTCTGAATTCTCTCCATGATAAAGCCTTTGACCGGGGATTAATAACTATCCTACCCTCTTTCAAGATTCTCATTTCGCCAAGTATCAAAAAAATAAAGCAAGACAATAAATTTTTAAGTGAGTTTCTTAAGATAGAGGGTGAGAAAATATTTTTACCGGAGAGATTTCCGCCGTTGATTGAGTTTTTAGAATACCATAATCAAAATATCTTTCAAAATGAATAATATAACTGAACTTGACGCTTTTTACATCAGAGGTGACAGGACCATAGAGACTTATCTGCTTACTGACCCTGCCGGGAATAAGAAGGTAGTATATCTTTTTAATAGAGAAGGATTATATTTTAAAGTGTTCTTAAATCTAGGCGGGTTATACGATTACTTCATCTCAAATTCAGCATCCGGATTTGATATTGAATTTGACAACGAAGAAGAGTTAGATAACTTTCTCCTCAATATTGATCTGAACAAAGTAACATCCTAACTCCCCCACCCCATCCATATTCTCTGATCAATGAAAGGGACTTTATTCTCCCTGCAGATTTTCATCGTAAAGCCTGTTCCGCCCGATTCAGGTTTATTCAGGTCATCATAAAATATCGCAAAAGCAGCCGGACTTATTTCAGATGTGCCGGTAACTTTCATTGCATCGCGTATCAGATAAGCGGCTTTCATTGAAGCGCGGTCGCGGACCCCTGAAATGTAGCGGTCAATAATTTTACCTGTTTCAGGCACCTTGCGGGCATTATACGCAATCTGCGGCTCGGCTATATAATCAACCTGATCAGCAGAAAATGTCTGATATCCGTCATTATACTTACTGCGGTGACCCGTGTAAGGAACCACAACCTGAATACGCTCCTTTGCATGCTCCCCTGCTCCCAGGCAGAAGAGATAGTCTGCTCCGGCTGCATTTCCGCTCCTGAAAATCATGTGCTGTGTACGGGCAGCAAGCAGCCTGCCAAGATCAGTGAGCTTCTGCTTATCATTTTCAGCCACCTCACGTTTCCCCTCAAGCAATACCACTGCCCGGGATAATCATAGGTACTGACAAACTCCTCAAAAGTCATTTTCTCTCCTGATTATTATTTTATAATTTATAGCTTTTGAGCAGACACAGATGCTCGTAACCGTTTAATTTGGCCGAATTCACCAAAACCTGTGCTGCAAAGCTATTGAATAATCCGGAAATATCCAGAAAAACTGAGAAAACAGACACACTAAAAAAGTTAAGGCTGCATGCACACTGCAGAAACGCTTTTGTGCAGAAATAAAAACAGAAAACAAAAAACAGGAGTCAGGAAAGAACTACAGTCGGGGGATTATTTAATGGTATGGGGGTATGAAACGGTATGGGGCATTAAAAAAGCCGGGGGGCTATTTACAGCAGCAGGGCTGCAAATACATTCGGGGGACGCATCCCCCGAATGAATTACACAAAATAAATTTTATCATGTAATGTAAAAGCAAATAACAAAACATCAAACCCATCATTTTTGCTGCCCCTAAACCCTATATCCAAAATCCTATACACTATTCAACCCTAAACCCTATATTACTCGTAGCGGAGCGCCTCAATCGGGTCAAGATTTGCGGCTTTATAAGCGGGGTAAGTGCCGAATATAAGCCCTACGACCACGCAGAGTATAAGGCCGATCAGAACCCAGTCATACGGAATGGCGGCTGTAGCATTCAGAGCAGAGCCTGCAAGGTTGCCCACACCAATTCCCGTTATGATACCCAGCAGCCCTCCGAAAAGACAGAGAACTATTGCCTCGGTTATGAACTGGAAGAGGATATTGCTCTTTCTGGCTCCGATGGCTTTTCTTATACCAATCTCCTTGGTTCTTTCGGTAACCGATACGAGCATGATATTCATAATACCGATTCCTGCTGCAAGCAGAGCGATAAATGAAATGACCATTGCACCGTACTTTACATACTTTGTTATATCATTGATCTGGGCGAGTATAGATTCATTTGAATAGATTTCGAAATTGTTATCCTCACCCGGCATATTCTTCCTGATAATGCGCATGTAACCTGTGGCAGCTTCAATTACATTGTTATAATCTTCCTTGCCGTATGACATCACGGTAATATTCACGCTTCTTGAACGCTTACCGTAAATTGATTGGAATGCGCTAAGCGGCATAGCAACAAAGTTATCTCGGCTTTCACCGAAGAACTGTCCTTCAGACTCAAACACACCGATAACCTTAACAGGGTGCCCATCTACCCTTATATCCTGCCCTATCGGGTCGATATTGGTGAAGAGTTTCTCTGCAACATCTTTTCCGAGTATCACCACGGGGTTAGAAACCTCCATGTCGCTTTGTCTCAGTTCCCTGCCGAGTTCAACCGCCCAGTCGTTTGTTTTTATTGCATCGGGGGTAAGTCCTGCAACCTGCACGTTAGGGTTTGTTTCAATATTTCTGAACTTGACTACCTTACCGTACTGCCACTGCTCCGCACCGATATACTTAGCAGATTTAAGCATTTCTTCAAGTCTGTAATACTCTTCAAGGGTGATATCAGGCCTGTTGCGGTATTTAGCTCTTTCACCGGGTCCGCCGGTCTGAACTGCAGGCCACTTCTGTATCTGGAATGTATTTTTACCGAGCTGTGAAACTCCTGCCTCAATACTCACCTGAAGCATGGTGATTATTGTCATGATGGTAATTATAGAGAAGATACCGACAACAATACCCAGAATGGTAAGCCCTGCTCTGAGTTTGTTTGCTCTCAGGGCCTGAAAAGCAAGTTTGAGAATTTCAATTATTACCATTACTCATACCTCAAAGCTTCCACGGGATCGAGTTTTGCTGCCTGATACGCCGGGGCAAGACCCGCAAGAACTCCCGTAAGTAGTGAAATAACAATTGCCACGATAACCGAGTTGTACTGCACTGAGGTAGGCAGCCACTGATTAACAAGCATACTTAGCGGCACCGCTATAATGAACCCGATGAATCCGCCTATAAGGCATATCATTGATGATTCAAGAATAAACTGACTAAGAATGGTTCTCTTCTTAGCGCCGATCGCTTTTCTGATCCCGATTTCCTTGGTTCTTTCACGCACAGATACAAACATAATGTTCATGATTCCGATTGCGCCCACAAAGAGAGAAAGTCCTGTGATGAGATACCCTGCTATCTGGATGACACCAACAGTCTGGTTGTAATTCTGCTGAAGCCCTTCCTGCTGATTTACAGAGAAGTTATTATCTTCACCCACTTTCAGTCCGCGGATTTTTCTCATAATCCCGATTGATTCTTCTTTAACATCAGCAACCATGCCCGTATTAGGGGCTTTTATTTCAATGGTAATAGATCTCACGTTTGAGTTGATGTAATGTTTAAAGATACATCCTATAGGGAGAAAAACACGCTTATCGGGGTTAAAGC
>CAYPMQ010000298.1:0-4429 GCA_964411625.1 uncultured Ignavibacteriaceae bacterium | reverse complement strand
CTTTTCTTTATGTCTGATTGCCTTGTTTGGAAGGATTGAGACGTTGTTTCATTCATGAAATAGGGAGAAGATTCATTTACAAGCTTTATGTCTGATTGCCTTGTTTGGAAGGATTGAGACATCCAATGGCAACAATTTTCTCGGACAACTGGCTGATTTTTTGACTTTATGTCTGATTGCCTTTCCGCCACGGCGGATGGAAGGATTGAGACTTGCTGATCCTTTCGGGAATTTTGATTTGAAGAGTTCTGCTTTATGTCTAATTGCCTTTCCGCCACGGCGGATGGAAGGATTGAGACGTTTTGCTGCTTTTAGTCCTTCAAGAATCCCATACAGCTCAGAATCTATTTTATGTCTGATTGTCCTTCCCTATGAATCAGGATAGCCTATGAATCAGAATAGCAGGATAAAAGGTTTATGAAGGATTTAGACCTGTTTCTTTACACACAACGGTGCATTTAGTTTTTGCTTCTGTTCATTTCTCACCAAGCGAAGCTTCGCCGTTATTTTTGTCTATTTGTCTTTCCGCCACAGCAAATCTCTGCTTTCCTCTTGCAGCCTAAATGAATCAATATAAAGATTGATCTGCCGGCAGTATAACACTCTCTGTCTGTTGAGGTGTCATATGCGTGAGTAAGGTGGGTCTTTTCAGGTGTTTTGTAAGCTTTCTTAGGTTTGAACAGCGCAAATGCTACCGGCATCCCGGTAACCGGGTGGCGTTACAGGAGTTGAACGATCCTTTTTCCTGTTCAATTCTTACTAAGCGAAGCTATGCCTCAAAAGGTTAAAAATCAGGAGCAGGAACAGCTCAAATGAATGAATCTGAAGATTGATCTACCCGCAGCATAACACTGCTCCGATGGTGCGGGGTAAGATGTGTGTGCGTGATTGACATTTTCTGGTATTGTGTAACATCGCTGAAGTCAGAACCGACATCCCGGGGAAACCGGGAGGAGTTACAGCATTTGCATGATACTATTTCCTGATTCTGTATCTTGATCCCGTTGCATGTTTTCTGCTTTTATCTTTGCCGAAAAACGTTTCGGCAGTATGTAAATTGGGCAGGCACACGGCTTTGCTCATTTATACTGCGCTTGTATTCTGTGTTCTGCCTTCTCAATTATTTTTAAATCGAGATAATCTATCATGAGTGGGACCTAATTTAAAGTCCGGTTCCGGAATTTCCGGATTCTCTTTCCTTTGTTTCTGTAAATCAGGTCAACATTAATCCAACAAAAAGTAATCAGATCATGCTGTAAAGAAACATATCAGCGTTTTACCATATATCATACTGTAAACATTAAGAAAGTAATGAATGAACCTGATAAAACTTTGATTTAACTAAATAATTGAAGGCCGTTCTGACAACAAGCACTGTACTTCAACTTTATAACATCTGTTCTTTTCCGATTTTATATATACTGCTAACCTTCCGTAATTCGTCTTGTTTCTTCCCTCTGTTTCATTTAAACACATAAACATTCAAACAAACATAAGGAAATATTGTCATGTGGAATAAAGTGATAATAGAAATAGCAGTAGCAAAAGTATTAGCCGATGAACTCGTGAAAGAAATTAATAACGAACAGCCATAGCCTTTTGATCCATTCTCCTCCCGGTAATAATTTCGTAGTAGCAGGGTTGGTCTGATAATGAATGAGGTCACTCTCTTCGCAAATTTTTCCGGATCATCATATACCGGAATTCCTTCTTTTTCTTAACTCTGTTCAGATAAATCAATTCAATATAAACAAAAACAAGGCAATCAGATTATGTTTCAGGAAATCTTAAAAATAGTGATAGTGGAAGTTATTATTACTGTAGTTAAAGAGGCAGTGAAAAAATATTCCTAAGAAGCTTTAACATTATACTGTAAAATCCTCAGCTTTCCACAAAAACTCCTCCTGACTCCACCAGGCTGGTAAACCTCACCGGCATTTACTTAATTGATTTCCCGGATTGATATATTCCGGAATATTTCTTTTTTTTCAACTCTGTTTTAGTTGAACACATAAACATTCAAACAAACATAAGGAAATATTGTCATGTGGTATAAAGTGATAATAGCAATAGCAATAGCAGTAGTAAAAGTATTAGCCGATGAACTCGTGAAAGAAATTAATAACGAACAGCCATAGCCTTTTGATCCATTCTCCTCCCGGTAATAATTTCGTAGTAGCAGGGTTGGTCTGATAATGAATGAGGTCACTCTCTTCGCAAATTTTTCCGGATCATCATATACCGGAATTCCTTCTTTTTCTTAACTCTGTTCAGATAAATCAATTCAATATAAACAAAAACAAGGCAATCAGATTATGTTTCAGGAAATCTTAAAAATAGTGATAGTGGAAGTTATTATTACTGTAGTTAAAGAGGCAGTGAAAAAATATTCCTAAGAAGCTTTAACATTATACTGTAAAATCCTCAGCTTTCCACAAAAACTCCTCCTGACTCCACCAGGCTGGTAAACCTCACCGGCATTTACTTAATTGATTTCCCGGATTGATATATTCCGGAATATTTCTTTTTTTTCAACTCTGTTTTAGTTGAACACATAAACATTCAAACAAACATAAGGAATTCACATCATGTGGGATAAAGTAATTATAGCGTTGTCAATTACAACTGCAAAAGCATTAGCAGAAGTACTGATAAAATTGGATAAGGGAAAACAAAAGCGTTAAGTTGATTCATACTTTATCTGCTGCCAGATAATTAACAACCGGATGCGAACCCGCATTAACCTTTTCTCTATCATTTTTTGATTAATTAATTGAATCAGTAATAAAACTCCTGTTTCTTAACCCGGCTGAAAGAAATGCACCGGTATCAATCTGCTCCCGCAAAGCCTTTTTTCAGTCGGACTGATTTTTCTGCTTAAAAACACTATCGTTCATTTTGTATCCTTCTGCTTCCTATTTTTCTTTTTTTTGCTTGTAAGAGGTTTGGAGAGTGAATCTGCCGGGTATGAGGCAATTAAAGATTCAGAATACTCTTTTGACTTTACAATCTTAGTAGCTGTGGTATATGCATCAGTAACAATTTTTGAGACATTATCATATTTCAGACTTATCCCTTTTGTATGGGCAAACATATTCCGGATATCCTTTAACTTCTTGAAGATGGCAAAATCTTGCTTGTAAGCCGGATCCTTACTCAGCCTGCTAATCAGGGCAGAGATTATTGAATATCTGGTTTGTTGATTTTCCTTCATTTCATAACAATTACTCAGATAGCCGATAATGCATTCCCATAATGACAAGGAGGCATTATTATATCTTCCGCCATCTATGTACATTCTGACTACAATTAAAATGGCAGAGAAATCATTTCCTGTTCTGGTCAGTTTTTCAGGGAGCTCACGGATCATTTTTAACATCATTGTCGTAAACCAGTCCTGATTCAGATTAATGAGTTTATCTGTCTCCTGCTTCACCGCAAAAGCCGATGCCCTGATATCTCTTATCAGGGCTGCCTGAATCTTAAAGTCAAATTCCCGCAGTTTCGATATAAACTGATCATTGAGCTTCAGCAGTCTGTTTGAAAGAAGCTTCCCAGTGCTTCCCGAAATGTTAAAATACCATGCTGCGTTTATAATATTATAAAATTCGGGTATCTGATCAAAAGTCATGACGGGAGCAAGGGGCAGGTAATCTCGCTGTTTTTCTGACGGGATCTGATCTTTGGCTATAGCTAAATCAAATCCTTCATCAGAATAATCATACGGAAGATAATTGACTGCAGATTCAAGTGAGCCATAATAGACTGATTTTGTGGAAACCCCTTTTATCTGAACAAAGAATTCCTGCCCCATCATCAGAAACATCGGCTGATAACGGAATCCATGGGTAATGTCAAGAGAAACAGTGTCTCCGTTATTTATCTCTTCAAGGGAAATGATTCTGTTGAAAATACCCTGAACTTCAAGCGGAGTAATACCTTTGGGCAGGATATAACAAAAAACCTTAATTCCGCTGTGTGATTCATACAGTTTTTTTATTATCTGCAAATCATGATCCGTGACACTATCAGAATTGCATTTTTCATAAAGTTTTTCCCACTCTCGTAGAACCTCAGTTTCAAGATCCTCTGCTTTTATCAGTGATTCAAAGAGCACATCCCACATTGATCCTGAAGTGCCAAGCAGATGAAAGTGGGTAAAACTCTTTCCCGTCAGTTCCATTATCGCATTTCCGACAAAAGCTGTTTTTACTGCTTTTTCTGACCCGGGTAAATAGTAGAACGTTTCCCTGTAATTCCGTCCTAACTGAGGATTCTGCACGCTTTGGCCTTTGCCTAAAACTGAAACAAGATGGTTTGCCATAACTTAACTTTTTTAAGGTAAATTAAGAAATATATTATTAACTTCAAATCAGAATCTTCAGGAATCAAATTATCACTGGGCTGATAATCTTTATATTTAAAATTA
>CAYPMQ010000297.1:0-4430 GCA_964411625.1 uncultured Ignavibacteriaceae bacterium | reverse complement strand
TCCATGGGAAATCCTGTACCGAAAAGCTTTTCAATCAGATTTCTTGACTCGGGGCCCTGAATTGCTATAAGTGAATATTCATCGCTTTCATTTGAGATTGTCACATCATAAATGTTATTGCTGTTCATCCATTCAACATCCTTCTCAATATTGGATGCATTGATAACAAGCATATATTCGGTATCACTGATTTTGTAAACCAGAAGGTCATCAACAATTCCGCCGTCTTCGTAACACATTGCCGAGTACTGAACCCTGCCGTCAAAAAGCTTTGAAGCATCATTAACGGTTATATGCTGAACAAAATCAAGGGCCTTTTCACCCTTTATAAAAACCTCGCCCATGTGTGATACATCAAAGATCCCGACACTGTTTCTGACGGCTTTATGCTCGGCAATGATTGATTCGTACTGAATGGGCATTGCAAAACCCGCAAATTCAACGAGCTTTGCTCCGTATTTCTGATGTGATTTGTATAATGTGGTCTGTTTCACTGTTTCGTCCTGATCTTATTTTTGACTTTTCTGCCAGTCACTGAGGAATTTATCAAGACCGATATCGGTCAGCGGGTGATTAAAGAGTTTATCAATCACACTGAAAGGAATAGTTGCAACATCGGCTCCCATCATTGCAGCCTGAACAAGATGAATAGGATGTCTTACGCTCGCTACTAACACCTGAGTGCTGAAACCGTAATTCTGATAAATGGTAACGATCTCTTCTATCAGATTCATTCCGTCTGTTGAGATATCATCAAGTCTTCCAACGAAAGGGCTGATGTAAGTTGCGCCCGCCTTGGCAGCAAGCAGAGCCTGAGATGCCGAAAAGCACAATGTTACATTTGTTCTGATACCTTCATCAGTCAATGTTCTTACAGCTTTGAGGCCTTCTCTTATCAGGGGAACCTTAACAACAATATTTTTATGAATTGCTGCTAACTCTCTCGCTTCTCTGAGTATTCCTTCATAATCGGTTGAGATCACTTCTGCACTGATTGGGCCGTCAACTATACTGATTATCTCGTCAAGAAGTTCTCTGAAATTCTTTCCTTCTTTTGATACCAGCGACGGGTTAGTTGTAACACCGTCAAGAATACCGAGCATTTTAGCTTCTTTGATTTCATTTATATTAGCTGAGTCAATAAATATCTTCATCTTATTCCTCTGTGTTTGACGCAAATAACGGGGTTACCTCAGTTTTATCCTTGCTCAGGTAAAATTTAAACTGATCAACCTGCAGTAATTTATCTTCAGTTAATTTTATACGCGTTTTAAACTTGAACTGCATTTTAAGAAGTGTACTTATTCTGCCCTCCTTAAGTCTCTGGCATACATTGGGGTTACATTTCAGAAGCAGACTTCTTTCATTTCTGGCACTTCTGAACTTGGTAAGCCAGTCTTCAATCTCGTGGATGATATGTGACTTTTTAGTGAGCACCCCGCTGCCAAGGCAGTAGGGACAGACTTCATTGATAGTCTGCATTATGTTCTGTCTGACTCTCTGCCTGGTTATTTCAATCAGACCGAAATCAGACATAGGAAGCAAAGAAACTTTTGCTCTGTCCTTTTTAAATTCTTTTCTGAGCTCGTCATAAACCTTTTTACGGTTTCTGTCATCCTCAAGGTCTATGAAGTCAATAACAATCAGCCCGCCTATATCCCGGAGCCGTAATTGTCTTGATATTTCACGGGCGGCTTCGAGATCTGTTTTGAGCGAGTTCATTTCCTGATCTTTGCTTGCAGCGTATTTACCGCTGTTCACATCAATAACAACCATTGCCTCTGTGTGCTCAATGATAAGATACCCCCCGCTTTTAAGGGGCACTTTCCTTGAGAAGAGTTCACGTATCTGAGTCTCTATTCCGAATGCTTCGAATATTGATTCAGACTCTCTGTAAAGATGAATCTTATCAACCAGCTCGGGCTGTACAACTGCAAGATAATCCCTGATTTCCTTATGCACCTTTTTGGAATCGACATATACTTTTGTCACATCCGATGTGAACAGATCTCTTATTACGCTTGCTGTGGTTGTTACGTCCTGATAAATCAGTGAGGGCGGATCAAGTTCTTTTGCTTTTTCCTGGATGTTAACCCAGCTCTTCCAGAGATATTTAAGATCTTCCTTGAGTGATTCCTCATTCTGATTGCGTGCAACAGTCCTTATAATAAGACCGCAGTTTTTCGGTATAATTGTTCGCGCAATTGATCTGAGACGGCGTCTCTCTTTGAAATCAGCTATCTTCTTGGATACGCCGATTTTGTTATCATAGGGAAGCAGAACACAGAACCTGCCTGCTATTGAAATGGCTGAAGTAACCCTGACACCTTTATTGGTTACAGGTTCTTTCGTGATCTGAATAAGTATCCGTTCTCCCTTCTGAAGAACCGGAACTCCGTTAATTGTTTTTTTTACCTCCTCGGGCTGCTGAGCTTCCTGACGGTCATCATCTTCTTCGTCGTCATCATCAAAGAGACCCTGAATGTCCTTTGTTTGCTCGCCTATATCCGAAAAATGTAAAAAAGCATCATGCTGCATACCAATATCAATGAATGCCGCTTTGATGCCGGGCAGAACCCTCGCAACCTGACCAAGATAAATATCACCGACCATCCTCCTGTTTTCAGGATAGTCAACAAAAAAGTCTACTAACTTATTGTCTTCAGTAATAGCTACTCTTGTCTGCGTTGTCGAGGAATTGATTATAATTTCTTTTACCATGGTTACCGACAAATCCGCATTTGGGAGTGCTTTTTTACCACAAAACACAACAGGGGCACAAACCTGGAAGTCTGTACCCTCACTGATGCGTCTTTAAGCAAATCTCCGTTAATAATATCAGCGGGAGTTATTTTCTCCTGCCCGCTTATTAATTATCTCTATGACCGGGTCTGGGGCCTCTGGAACGGTCTTTTTTCTCGGATGAGTCACCACTGTGAGCGGGTTTTTCTATAAGAGCCCTGCGGCTTAAACTCATCTTACCGTTTTCCATTTTCAGCAGTTTAACCTTCACAGAGTCTCCTTCTTTCAGATAATCTGTAACGCTGGCAACGCGTTTATGATCAATTTCAGAGATGTGAAGAAGACCTGATTTACCCGGTAATATTTCGACAAGCGCCCCGAATTCCATAATCTTGACCACAACGCCGTCATACTCGGCGCCGATCTCGGGGATAGCCGTCATTTTTCTGATGTGTTCTTTACATGCCTGAGCAGCGGCTCTGTTTGCTGAAGCAATATTAACGGTACCGTCATCTTCAATTGCTATCTCAACTCCGAACTCTTTCTGCATTCCCTGAACGGTTTTACCGCCGGGGCCTATGAGCATTCCTATCTGATCAGTTTCAACCTTGATCATTATAATGCCGGGAGCATACTGAGAAACCTGTGGCCTTGGTTCTGATATTGCACTGTTCATTATTTCGAGAATGTGCATTCTGCCTTCTTTGGCCTGATGGAGGGCTGTCTCCATGATTTCAAATGATACGCCTCTTATCTTGATATCCATCTGGAAACCGGTGATGCCATTTGCGGTACCGGCTACCTTAAAGTCCATATCGCCGTAATGATCCTCATTACCGAGAATATCTGATAATACGGCAAAATTGTCTCCTTCTTTTATGAGACCCATTGCTATACCTGCAACCGCTGCTTTTACCGGTACACCGCCTTCCATTAATGAAAGGGAACCGGCACATACGGTGGCCATAGATGACGATCCGTTTGATTCCAGGATGTCTGAAATGAGACGGATTGTATATGGAAAATCTTTTGATTCAGGAATCATATTTTTAAGAGATCTTTCAGCCAGATTTCCGTGGCCGACCTCTCTTCTTCCAACACCGGTCATTCTTCCGGTTTCCCCTACACTGAACGGCGGGAAATTGTAGTGTAATATGAATCGTTTTGTTGATTCGGCTTTAAGTCCGTCAATGATCTGCTCATCATTTGATGTACCTAAAGTGAGAGTAGTCAGACTTTGTGTTTCGCCTCTAGTGAAAAGTGCCGAACCATGCACTCTCGGAAGAAGACCCAGCTCCACTGTAATCGGTCTGATATCCTTTGTGGTTCTTCCGTCAAGGCGTTTCCCCTCTTCAAGTATGCTTTTTCTGATCAGTTCGTAAACCATGTCATCAAGATTTTTCTTAATGACTTTTTCCTGTTCAGGATATTTTTCGGAAAGTGCGGCAACGGCGGATTCAAAAATCTCACCCATTTTATCACTTCTTTCCTGCTTCGGAAGTACTGTGTAAATAACTTCCTTCAGCTTTTCATAAGCTTCCCTGCGAACATCTTCAACGAGCTCTGCGTTAATTTCAGCGGGAGCAACAACCATTTTCTCAACTCCGCATTCCTTCTGCAGTTCCCTCTGAATTTCAACTATCTTACTGATCTCGGCAAGAGCAAATCTCAGGGCCGCAACCATATCC
>CAYPMQ010000296.1:0-4453 GCA_964411625.1 uncultured Ignavibacteriaceae bacterium | reverse complement strand
GTGCTTACCAAATCCATAATTTGCTTAAATTTAAAACCTAGGAGGTTAAGAATGCAAAGCGCAAGAAATCACCTGGTTAAACCTCCATTCAAGTAAAACCTCCGAGGTTTGCCGGCACTCGTTCTACAGATGTTGGGTTAAAAATCATTCCGGGTTTTTAATTTGATTCAGTAAAAAAATAAATCAATTTATTTAGTGCATTTATGACAAAGAAAAAAGAATATCCGAAGAATTCATACTATCACATCTACAATAGAGGGTCATTAAAAGCCCCCGTGTTTTATGAAGAGGGGGATAGTTACTTTTTTCTTTACAGAATGAGGGATTACAGCATTAAAACAAATATTGCCTTGCTTGCCTATTGTCTTATGCCCAACCATTTTCATCTGTTCGTAAAACAAAGAGAAGATGAACCAAAGGTCATTAAATTCATAAGCCTGCTAGCTAATTCTTACACGAAATTTATGAACACAAAGTATTCGAACAGAACAGGAGTTGTTTTTCAGGGACCAACAAATTGTAAACAAATAATGGATGACAGTCATCTTATATGGATCACAAGGTATATCATCGATAACCCATTGAAAGCCGGATTAGTAAAAAGACCTGAAGAATGGAAATTCAGCTCCGCTCAAGAATATCAGGGCCTGGCAGAAATGAATCTATGTGATCAAGATGAGCTGATTCGCATCTATTCAGATAAAGCCTTCTTTAATGAAGTTATCTGGAATCAGGACCCCGGCTTTACTGAAAAATATTTTGGTAAGTTTTGATTTGGATTTTTTACAAGAGTTAGTGAAGATATTCATCTTGTAATGGTTAAAACTATTATACATTTAGCAATGGTAAAATCTATCACTTCAGATACTGAACGGTTCTCCATCCAGGTTTTAAGTTTAATAAGGTGCTTGTCAGATCCAGCATCAGCTAAAATTTAAAGCTTTTGAGGTTAAGAATGCAAGGCGCAAGATATCCCCAGTATAAACCTTCACTCAGGTAAAACCTCCGAGGTTGGCCGGCACTCGTTATATGTTTACAGGTTAAAAATGTTGAGCTGCAACCCGGAATGCTTTATTGACATAAGGCAGTGCAACTGAGGCTTTACGTATCTTGTATGAAAAAACATTCCGGGTTTTAGGTTTAATTGTGTGCTTGCTTAATCTATAGTTTGCTAAAATTTAAAACCTCGGAGGTTGTGTCTCTAAGGCGCTTGCCCTTGGAAATTTTACGCCATCAATTAAATAAAACCTCCGAGGTTGACCGGCACTCGTTATGGGTTAGCCCGCACTGGTTTTGAGTCCCCCCTTTGTGCCATTCTGCACTTCCGGTTTTATGAACAAATATTTCTCTTTTTCATTAACCATACCATTATTATCTTAATTTAAAGAAACTATTAATTTCATTAAAAGAGGACAGACGATGCTCCGTGAATTACAACTCTTTTTCTTTATACTATTTTCTTTCCCGCTTTTTGCTCAGTATGTTTCTCCGTGGGATAATTTCCCGGACGAGGTAAAAAAGAGCAACGCATTCAAACGTAATGAATGGTTCCTCAGGCAGCGAGCCTACCCGCTCGACACAATTCCATACACTTTTATGACGCAGGAACTGGAGAGGGAGCGGAACAGGGCAGCTGATAATTCTGTGCCTTTTATCTGGAAATCGATAGGACCAAATTCCATTCTGCATAATTTTCCTGCACAGTGGGGAAAAACCAGCGGCAGGGGACGCGCACTCGCAATTCATCCGCAGAACAGCCAGATAATGCTTTACGGGGCTGCATCAGGTTCAATCTGGAAAACTACTAACGGCGGAACATCATGGTATAACATTGGCGAGGATTTTCTAAACTCAACCATCTCCGCTATTGAATATGATCCATCAAACCCGAATATCGTATATGTGGGTACCGGTGAGGTGATTGGTGCGCTTCAGACAACGGCTTATAACGGTATCGGTCTGTTCAAGTCAACAGACGGAGGAGAGAGTTTTACAAGGATTATGGATGCATTTGGTCAGTACACTCATATTGCATCAATTCAGGTTGCTCCTGATAACCCGAATATCGTAATAGCCGCTCTTGCAACAGGTTATTATTTTAATTCAAATCCCGGAAATATGGGGATATGGAGATCAACTGATGCGGGCATGACATGGAACAGGGTCCTGAATTTCGGAAGGGGATTTGATATCAGGTTTGACCGTAATGTACCGGGAAGAGTTTATGCTGCCATAGGCGGTCAGAATGCAAATTCAGGTTTCCATATCTCAACAGATTACGGAGTTACCTGGATACGCTCTGAAACAGGATTGCCTACCGGTGCGAATACGATAAGGAATCATATTGAGACCTCTAAAAGCAATCCCAATTACATCTACATGGTGATGTATCAGGTAACTACCGGTACAAACCGTGAAACCAGGGCATATAAGAGTACTGATAAAGGTGTTACATGGGCAAGAATCGGGGCTTCTTCCAATCTGGGCGGAACCTACGATGGTATGACATGGATTTACCAGGGATGGTATGACCTCGCAATTTCAGTCAATCCGTCAAATGAAAACGATGTTCTGGTTGGCGAGCTTGAACTTCACAGATACAACTCCGCAAATGATTCGTTCACACCTCTCAGAGTCAGCCCTGCAACAGGAGCATGGAACAGTGTTGCTCACGTTGATTATCACGGGATAGTTTTTGACGAACTTAATCCGCTGAGAATTTTTGTAGTCTGTGACGGCGGAATTTACTATTCAACAGACGGCGGTAATATTTGGGGTGATATGAATAACGGATTCAACACTGTGCAATTCTATCGTATAAAGAGCAACCCTAATAATCCCGTTGAAGTTTGGGGCGGCTCTCAGGATAATGGTGTTTATATGAAGGCCGGAGATAACATGGTCTGGTACCAGGTCAGTACAGGTGACGGAATGGAGATTCTTTTCCCTCCGAGTGACACCAATTACACCTATTTCAGTACCCAGAACGGGGCACTTTACAGAGCATACAGACCTACTCAGAGTGTGGATTATATCAGACCCGATTTTACCGGCAGCGTTGCCTGGCTTGTACCCTGGACTCTTCATCCTGTTAATCAGCAGACTATTTACGGGGGTTCAGACCGGGTTTACAGAACTACCGACAGAGGAAATACATGGAGCGCACTGAACACCCAGCTCACCAGCGGACCAATTACGAGTATGGATATTTCTAAAGTAATTCCTGAAAGAATGGTTATTGTTGCGGCAGCACCGGGCAATCCTTCTCAGCTTTTAGTCTCTAGTGATGGCGGATTCAACTTTACAAATAAATCATCACAGCTCCCGGTAACTAATTTCTTAATCAGCCGGGTTGTATTTCATCCGAATGATGCATCAACAATTTATATTCTTTATACCGGTTTTAACAACGAAAAACTTTTCAAATCAACAGACTTTGGGGATACTTGGGTAAATGTTGGTGCTAATCTGCCTAAAATCCCGTCCAATGATATATTCATTTATCCCGATAATCCTTCCATAATATTCATAGCGAATGATTTCGGGGTTTATGTGGGTTCTGAAGGAGTCAATTTTGAGAGAGCTGACGGAAACGGTTTCCCCTGGGTGCCTGCTATGGATTTCGATTACACCACGAAGAATGGTAAAAAACTGCTCAGGGTTGGTACATTCGGAAGATCTGCTTATGAAACCGATCTGGCAATGGTGGTTTTACCTGTTGAACTGACTTCATTTGAAGCGTCAGTATCAGGGCATGATATTGTGCTGAACTGGAAAACTGCATCAGAAACCAATAACTATGGCTTTGAGGTTCAGAAATCTAATGATGGTGTGAATTTCCTGACTCTCGGGTTCGTAAAAGGTTCCGGTAACAGTTCATCGGGTTCAGCCTATTCTTATACCGACAGGCAAATGAATGGTAAAAGCTACTACAGACTGAAACAAATTGATTTTGACGGTACATTTGCATATTCAAAAGTCATAGAGACAGAAAATTATTCAGTCACCGGTTATCAGCTTTATCAGAATTATCCCAATCCTTTTAATCCTGTCACCACTATATCGTTTAATATGGCAGCAGCAGGCGAGGCCGAGGTTTCGGTTTACAGCAGTCTCGGTGAAAAGGTGGGCACACTGCTCAAAGGAACTATTTCGGCAGGGAAACATTCTGTTGAATTCAGTTCCGTAGGACTCTCAAGCGGTGTCTATATTTATGAAATGAAGGCTGCAGGTTATACACTGAGAAATAAAATGATAATCAATAAATAGCAACCGATTACCTCTGAGAGATCAGTGAATATTATTTCCGATGAGATGAGAAAACCCCGCCCTGATGCGGGGTTTTCTGTATATGAAACAATCTGCAGTTTTGTTGGTAAAAACGGTATGTCACTAATTTATTGAGCTTTATGTCCGGAAAAATATCTGCATTTATCATCTTATTTCTCATTAT
>CAYPMQ010000295.1:0-4479 GCA_964411625.1 uncultured Ignavibacteriaceae bacterium | reverse complement strand
GGATAGAAGAATGGTGGGGGCCAAATGGCTTCACAACCACAACCTTTAAAAGAGATGTGAGACCTGGTGGTTCATGGATATATATCATGCACGGACCCGACGGCACTGACTACAAAAACAGAATAGATTACATTGAAATGGTGCCCGGTGAGCTGCTGAAATATGATCACGGAACAGGAGACCCGGGTGTGCCCGCAGAATTCATGTCTGAAATCACTTTCAGAGATGTACCAGGCGGTACCGAAGTGACACTCAGGGCAACCTTCAGAACGAGAAAACTCAGAGACGATGCGTTCAGGTTTGGTGCAGTTGAAGGAGGTCAGCAGACTCTGGGCAGATTAGAAGCATATTTAATTAACAGATAACTTACACTAATAAAGAAAAGGAACCGAAATGCCCGTTTTACAACCCTATCTCGTCTTTAACGGTAACTGCGAAGAAGCTTTCAGATTTTATAAATCAATTTTTGGCGGTGAATTCGAAATGATTTCACGCTTTAGTGATATTCCTGCAGAATTTGCTCACCCTGATGCAGAGAAGGATAAAATTATACATATTTCTCTACCGGTTGGTAAGGGTTCGATTCTGATGGGATCAGACAGTCCGGACTCCTTCGGGACAATGAAGACAGGTGACACAATGTCAATCTATATTGAAACAGATTCTGCAGCTCAGGCCAACAGCTATTTTGCAGGGCTCTCTGAGGGAGGAAGAATCAACATGCCAATGGGTGATACATTCTGGAATTCGTGGTTCGGGATGGTGACAGATAAGTATGGAATCAACTGGATGATAAGCTTCACCAAATCCTGAAAAGATTATGGTCTTCCGGCAGAAAATGGTATTCCATAAGTGTTTCTTTTGGCAGGAAATTTACATACAATATTCACTTACTCGAATTATTATTTTCTGCCTTTGCTGCATTGATTTCATGATTTGTATTCAGAGTTTTATCATGGCTTATACACATCCTCAGAGGCTTCATTTGAAAAACTGAAGCGGGATTCCGGTGTAAATATATAGGCAGACCTTTTTTGACAAAATAATGGTCCGCAACCTGTAAATGCAGGCATATCTTCAGTCAGATGATAATTCACTTCTCCTTTGCTGCTATTACGGCCGGAGAATAAAAACAGAGCGTAAATATCTGTGTGAAAGGAGTCATGAGATGAGTCATTCAAAAGATGTAAAGAAGGTGGCAGCAAAAAAACCTTCCAAAACCATCAAAGAAAAGCGGGCAGCAAAGCGCCTTAAAATTCAGGAAAAAACTTCAAAGCAATCGGTTATAATCAATAAATAAAAGGCTGATTTCAGATAACTTTTTCCACTCCGCACACTCCCGGTGAAAACAGGATCAGCGGCAAACTTATAAAAGTGCCGGCGGGGTTGGTCTGTGCCTGAGAAAAACTGAAACAATCCTGTGTAAAATAAAATTTATGGGCCTGAAGCCCGCGAAATCGGAAGCCGTATTTACCCGAGACAAAAGAGAACTGCAACAGATTAACAACCTTTTACTGCCGGTAATATAATGTGTTAGCAATATATTGCCTTCGGTTTTAGCGCTGTTACCAAACAAAAACCAACGGTTGTAACCTGTGGGGCTCTGTTTACATTTTCTTTCCGCATAATGATTGAATGAATACTGAGTTAAGTAATCCCGAAGGTTTTAAATCCTGATTGTGTCTGTCGGTAAGGAGAAATGCTGCTTAAGGCAGGGGTTGAAGCTGCAACTATCAGATGGCTGTTAACTGTGTATATTATAATGTTTTAACTATATGTTACCGTCTGTTTTAAGCCAAAAGTCAATAAATCAGCAGGCGGAGCATGAATCAGGGGCAGTTAAACTCAGGAGATAATAAAGCAAAGTGAACCAGGCAAAAAGAATAAAAAATTAGTGTTCATTAGCTCTGCCTGGCTGGAAATCGCATTATCAGTGTTTCTGAAACCAAAGGAGAAAAAACGGGTGCCGGGAGTTCTTTGTGTCTGGTTATAAGTTCTTTGTAATAATTTTGGGCTGATTATTATGAAATCTGACAAATCAGTTAAAATTCTTTTTGTGAATTTTTGTGAGATTTTTGTGTGAATAAGACGATCATCCGGAGTTAAACCCAACTTTTTCCTTTGTTCCGGCGGATAAGAGTCTCAGCGACCGATAATTCAGATGATTCGTAAAAAAAAGAAGCTGCCGGTTTCCCGACAGCCTCAACGGAGCATCTATACATTATGAAAAGAGATAATTATCTCATCAGAACCATTTTTTTTGTGCTGCGGAAAGTTTCGCTTCCGCCAACTGCTGAAGCAGTAACAGAATAGAAATATACTCCTGAAGTTAGACCGGCAGCATCAAAAGTGAACTGATGATATCCTGCCTGCATTGTACCGTTCATTGCTTCTCTTACGAGCTGACCTGCGGCATTATAAATGCTGATGCTTACAATGCTCTCTGAAGGAAGGCTGAAATTAATAACGGTTGATGGGTTGAAAGGATTCGGGTAATTCTGTCCGAGGCTGAATTCTGCGGGTAAAACTTCGGTTTCAATTGTGTTTGAATAAGTGAATGTACCGTTAAGGTCAACCTGTTTCAGTCTGTAAGAATATTTTCCTGAAAGATTAGCATCGGTAAAAGAATATGTGCTGAGTGATGTTGTGTTTCCTTTACCATCAACAAATGCAACAGTTGAGAAATCTTTATTGTTGCTGCTTCTCTGGATTTCGAAACCTCTGTTATTTGTTTCAGTTGCGGTTGCCCAGTTAAGGGTTACGCTGCTTCCGGTTACTGAAGCGCTGAATGAAGTCAGTTCCACGGGAATAAAATCAGCGCCAAACTTAACATCGTCAAAATAATAGGTTCTTTCACCTGCTGTAGCACCATTTACGCCAAAATTGAAAAAAATGGATGCTTTGTTATAATTGTTTGCCAAGTTAAGAGGAGCTGTACCGCCGGCTTCGTTAGCAAAATCAAATACAAGTGTCTGCCATGAATTGGCAACTGAAAGAGTAGCTTCTGTTTCACATGAAATAGTGCCATTGGTATGATCTTCAACTTTAAGTCTTACCTGAATAGGAGCATGAGGAGACCAAACTCTTATATTCATTCTCTTTTCCTGTGCGGTAAAGGGAACCTTTGTTGCAAAACCGGTCTGCGTGCCGCCGGTTACAGTAGTAATTGTGGTGCCTGCCCAGGGCTGAGCACTTGCAGATTTTATAACTTTAGCAACTTTATTTCCCGGAAGAGTGGGATCAACAACGATAGTTGACGCCTCAGCACCCTCGAAACCAACCAGACCGTAATCAACGTTCGGTAAATCAAATGTAACAGGCAGGTTCATCTGAGCCATGACTGTGCTGGTGGGTACGAGTCTTATATCATCGAAATAATAGGTGAAATCAGAGGTTCCGTTACCCATTGTTCCGAGGTCAAAAATAACAACTAATTTGTGATACTGGTTAGAAGTGTTGATTGCAGAGAAGTCAAAAGTGAGTTCTTCCCATCCGTTTGCCACAGTCCCGACAACTTCTTTTTCAAAATTAATTGCAGGGTTTGTTTCATTTTCTACCTTGAGGAGCATTTTGCGTCCTGCGGCTGGCATATAAACTTTTGCTTTGAAGAATTTATTAACGGAAAAATCAAAAGCAGATGCCATCTGAATCCATGATCCGCCCCATGGCTGACCAGCATTTTTAACCATCTTACCAACGAATCCGCTGGTGTTGATACCACCCGGAACAGGGTTAGCAATTCTTGTTGTCTGACCACCGTCAAAATCGGTGAAAGTGTAAACTATTGAGTTTGACTCAAAATCGAAAGGAAGAACGGGTGCCTGTGCTTTGATTATCCCCGATGCAAAAAAGAAAAATGCTGCTATGAGTAAAGGCATAAAAAATCTGCCGCCTATGAAAGAAGAAACGGTGTTAAAGTGTTTCACTATGTTGCTCCGGTTATTAATTAATGTTTGATTAAATACTGAGAGCAACAAGTCAATAATCATACCACAAATAAAAACACTCGCAGTTCTAAACAAATGAGGATAATTATTCAATAATAACTGAGTGGGATTATTAAAATAAAAATGGCAGGATTATTGATTTAATAAGCCCTTATGCTGAAATTCAGATAACCATATTATTTTAAGGGTTAATGATAGAAACGAAACTGAAGGAAAACATTTTGATTGATTGGTATTGTATGTTGAAAAAGTATTTTTTCAAGAACCGGATAATGATGGGTTCATTAAAAGGCAGAATGGCACCCGGCAGATATAATCTTCGGGAGCTTTGGGGTCTGTAATCAGAGTCCTGAATTAATAATTCAATCCTGTTTTTAAGCATTATATTAGTGACGCGTTACTGATTAGCAGGTTATATTTTCATAAAGCCCTGTAAAAACAGGCTTCAGGCATAAAGTGAACAAGGAAGAAGTGCACTGCTAATGATCAAACCGGCAGACAGATAAATGAAATGAAATGACAACCAGGCGGG
>CAYPMQ010000294.1:0-4489 GCA_964411625.1 uncultured Ignavibacteriaceae bacterium | reverse complement strand
CATACTCAGAAGATCAGCCGATCCTTTCTTGCCGTTGGCTTCAGCCGACGGCGAAATGGCCCCTTTTCTCCCATTGGCTTTAGCCCATTTTTAAATATTATATAAAAAAAGGAAGCCCCAGTTCTGAGAGCTTCCTTATTGCAGAAAAATGCGGGAATGCTTATTTCAGCATCATCATTTTGCGTGTAACTTTTATACTGCCTGATTCAAGAGAGTAGAAATAGATACCTGATGACACTTTCAAACCGTAGTTATCTGTACCGTTCCACTCAACCGAGTATGATCCCGGAGTTTTCAGATCGCTGTTCACCAGGGTTTTAATTTCCCTGCCAAGAATATCATAAATCTTCAGCGTAATTTTTGCAAACTCAGGCACTGAGAATTTAATCAGTGTGGAGGGATTAAAGGGATTAGGATAATTCTGCTCAAGTCTGAAATCTTTAATTACACCCGGCTGGAGATCATCAACCAGAACGGGCACCTGAGTGCCGCCTGAAAATGCAATCAGTCTTCCGTCCCTTGAGCCGCCTGCAAATTCATAAGTGCCGTTATTATCAACATCATCCATCTTCCAGATTGATTCTGCTGCAAGCGAATTTGATCCGCTGCCAAAGGGATAAGTGAAAAGGGACTGTCCGTTTTTAGCGTTAAATACATAAAGATTGTTATCGAGTGAAGCTGTTCCTATTTCCGCAACCGAATCAGCATTAATATCTCCGAGCAGACTTGCTCCCAGAATATTACCGCCGGTGTTACCGGTCATCAGAATGCTGCCGTCACTTCCGCTGAGCACATACTGAACAGGTGTGAGTGCGCTGACAAGAATATCGGGTTCCTGATCACCATTCATATCGGGGATGAAGAATATATCCTCAATAAAGGAACTTCCGATTCTCACTGTCCATCCGAGTGAGCCGTCACTTGATTTTAATTTATATATATAACCGTTAATATCTCCCGCCAGAATAGTAGCTCCGCCGCCTCCGGGCTCAACAATTTTTGTCATTCCCCATACCGTGGCGTTAACGGGTCTGGTCCAGATTATCTGTCCATTGTCATTAAGACCGAGAATTTCAGCGGTGGAAACATTGCTCTGTCTTGATGATACCGCACCGCCGCCGGGGTAAGCAACGCATGCATCCTTCAGCTTTTTCTCTGCCGAGTGATCAAGCCTCCAAATCTGCTGACCCGTTGCTCCGTTAACCAGATAAACCGAGAATTTGCCTTCGCCTGTAAACTCATTTCCGCTCTGGGATATCATTACATCGTTGACATTGTCACCCGTCCAGTCACGGCTGGCATCAAGTCCGTTTATATCACCCTGATATGGATTAACAGGATCACCGAATTCCCACACCTTTGCGCCGGTTTCACCGTTAATGAGATAGACCGTTTCATTACCGCCGCCCGTGCCGATTACAACATCATTTATACCGTCGCCTGTGAGATCATAATCGACCTGAATACATTCAAGTCTGTTAACAGGTCCTGTGTTATTATTATCCGGAGCAGTTGAAAATTTCCAGATAATATCTGAAGTGCCTGAACTGTTGCCGTTATATGCAATAGTCTGATAGTTATCAGTTGAGACAATAAGATCATCCTCACCGTCACCATTGAGGTCTTTGATTTTTTTAATGAACCTCGCTGAAAGATCCTGTGACACAACATCCGGATTATCGGGAATAATACCCTGCCATACCACACTGCCAAGCGTTGAATCAAACGGTGCAACAGAGAGGCTGAGAGGAACCGATGTAACTGTGCCTGCTGCTGAATTTGAATAGATCTTCAGTGTATCGTTATATGACTTATACTGATCAGGTTTTGCCCATACTTTAAAGTCAAATGTCATTACTGAGTCTATCGTAACCGGGAAAGTAATTTTTGAAGTCCTGAAGAATTCCGTTCCCGCAACAATTGAATCTACCACGAGAGTACCGCCGCCTGCATTATTCATCCGGAGTGGAAGTGAACTAAGGCTGTTAATCCTTTTATTACCGTAATTCAGATTACTCTCTGAGAGCACCAGTGTCGGCAGTCCGTAGATACCTGCACCAGAAAGTTTAACCCTGCTGTAAGCAAAGTTCACATCGTTGTGAAACAGCATGAGGGAGTCATTGTATGCCCTGTACTGGGTTGGAGCAAATGATACAGGATACTGTTTAGTTTCCCCGGGAGCAATAGTGAGAGGAAGAGGGGTCGGGAAAGAAAAAGAAGGATCAGAGAGTTTCAATGAGTCAATCACCAGATTTGCATTGCCGTTATTTTTAACTGATATCTGAAATGTTGATGTCAGACCTATTGTTACATTTCCATAATCGAGTGACTGTGTAAGAAGCTGAATCAGGGGCGAACCGGGTCCACCCAGATCATATTTATATAAAGAGCGTCCCGTTGAAGCATTCAGCGGTTCAGCCAGGAGCCAGAAATTAGTGCCGTCCCATGCAAGACCTCTGGGGTTCTGCCTTGATCCCGGGACCTCGGGAACATGAAATGAAAAGAGAGTGTCACCGGTTGCTATTTTAAGAGCGTAAATTCTTTCATCATGTCCTTCAAAACCATCCATTACATAAAATAATGTATCGCCTTTAACTGTCACACCGGTTGGCTGGGTGCCGAATACCGGAATTGTGTCAACCACAGTTTTTGTGTTTACGTCAACACGCCATAAGGCTGCAGAAGGGTTGGGATAATAAACCGACACCCATAGATGTGTGCCATCCCAGGCAACACCGCCTGAGTATATACCCTGTACAAAGATTGAATCAACCACCTGACCGGCAGTGGTTACTTTTCTTAGATTGATTTTTGAAGCAGTTTGCTCAAGATACCAGAAATGTGTGCCATCCCAGGCAAGCCCCTGAGATTCTCTTATAATCGGATAATTTATTCTAAGACTGTCGGTAATCTCACCCTGGCTGTTAAGACCATAGATGAGGCCTTTCCCTGTGGTTGAGCTTCCGCTTGAAATCCACAATAAAGTGTCTTTGGCTGCGAGGCCGTATCCGCTGTTAAAATATGTTGTTGCAGGAAGTCTTATTGACTGTAATAAAGTCTGTGAGAAAGAAATAGTGCTGAATAGTAAGAAGAAGTAAATGATTTTTTTCATAGCTGTCTCGTTTTTTAGTATCTGGGATGGGTTTTGCACCAATCCTTAATGTAATTAACAATCTCATAAGTAGGAGTGCCCGGAGTGAATAATTCACCGACACCCATTTTTCTTAGTTCACTAACGTCAGCCTCAGGAAGAATCCCGCCGCCCGTAAGAAGGACGTCACCGATACCCTTTTCTTTCATAAGATTAAACACCCTTGGTATAATAGTCATATGTGCCCCGCTAAGAATACTAATGCCTATTACATCA
This sequence comes from uncultured Ignavibacteriaceae bacterium, assembly GCA_964411625.1. Classification (GTDB taxonomy): domain Bacteria; phylum Bacteroidota; class Ignavibacteria; order Ignavibacteriales; family Ignavibacteriaceae; genus JABWCA01. The sequence goes on along the minus strand of CAYPMQ010000294.1, from coordinate 1,122 downwards.
ACATCTTCCTGAAGCGCGGCCTCAACAATTGTTTCGGGGGTTTGCCTTAAACCGGTATAGATCACTTCCATACCTGCATCACGCAGTGCTGCGGCAATAACTTTGGCTCCTCTGTCGTGACCATCAAGCCCTGCTTTTGCAACCAACACTCTTATTTTTCTATCCATTATTCTTCCTTAAAGAATTTCTGATCAGTTTTCCGTAGTGATTCAGTTCCTCCCGGCTGTATCTCTTAAAATCAATCTTGTATTTAATCAGATCTGATTCAAACCGGGGTATGATATGATAATGACAGTGAAAAACTGTCTGACCGGCAGTTTTACCGTTATTGCAGATTATATTAAAACCTTCGGCACCTGTTCCATTTTTTACTGCAATTGAAATATCACGAAGTATGGGGAACATATGTGCCAGAATATCATCGGGCATTTCTTCAAAATTCGGGTAATGCTCAATCGGGACAACCAATGTGTGCCCCATATTTACAGGTCTGATATCAAGGAAAGAAATGACTTTATCATCGCTGTACAGGATTTCTGCCGGAGAATCACCTTTTATAATATTGCAAAAAATACAGTCCATGTATCAAAGATAAAACAAATATTTGAATGATTAAAGTTTTTGCCCCGCTGCGTTCAGATATTCCCTCCTTTTACTGAAAACGCCCACAAGACCTCCCGTGTGGATAAATATGTAATTTTTTCCCGGATTTTGTTTCATCAGATCATTGAAAGCATAAAAAGCCTTGCCTGAATAAACAGGATCAAGCAGAATTCCTGTTTTTGATGCAAAGGCAATGATAAGTTTCAGCTTTTCAGGGAGTATGGCTTTATAACCTTCAGCTGAATATCCGTCAAGTATCTGCAGATTATCCTTAAGTAATCTTTTGCCTCCACCCAGCATTTTATAATTAGCGGCTGCAAGCTTTAATATTCTGTTTCTGATCTTTCTTTTACCATAAAGAACATTCACTGCATAAACTTTTAATCCTGTAAGTCTGCTGAGGCTTATGCCGGAGAGAAGCCCTGCAGCAGTTCCTCCGCTTCCGCAGGCGGCCACAATTCCGTCAAATAGTTTCAGATCAACCTGCTCCATAAGTTCATTGATAAAACGGACATATCC
>CAYPMQ010000293.1:0-4507 GCA_964411625.1 uncultured Ignavibacteriaceae bacterium | reverse complement strand
ATACAACCATATGATCAACAGTGAAATTTACACTTGAATGTGATTTATCAATAGTCCATTCAGTTGACTGTGCAGAAAGAACTCCTGCAAAAATCATGACTGCTAAAAAAAGTTTATTCATTTTACCTCCGTTTAATATATAAAAAAAAGGCTTCCAAAATCAGAAGCCTGTTTCTATTAACAATTAATTTGGTTTATTTCTTCAAACCTATCAGGAATTCTTGGTTTCAAACTGTTTATTTACCTTGGGAGCAGACTTAACATCAGATTGGCCGTTTTTGCCCGTATATGGGCATTCAGCATCAGAACCGGATTTACCGGAGTAAGGACATTCAGAAGAGGAACCGGCTTTTGTTTTACCCGTATACGGACATTTTCCGGAACCGTTTTTTCCTGTATATGGGCATTCAACAGATACCGAAGACTTTCCGCTGCTCAAATAGGGACATCCTGCTGTTTTCTTGTCTTTACTTGACTCTTCATCCTTTTTATCAGTTTTTCCTTCATCTGCAGAAATCTGTCCTGCCAGATAAGGGCATTCAGCAGAAGCTTTTCCGATTTTACCTGGTCCGTCAGCTTCAGTAACGGCCAGACTGTCTTTTACCGGCATAAAGAACCCACCGGAGAAAAGCAATACTGCCAACAGATAAACAAATGCTATTTTCATGATTAAGCTCCGTTTAATTTTATATTTATAACCTGCCATTATTATAATTAGTTCAAATTATTAATATGCGTTCATGATGAAAGATGATCCTTAAAAATCATTAATATTTGAATTAAATTATTTAACTTTAACGCTTAATTTTATTGATATAAATGGATTATTACCTCATTAAAATAGCCGTGCTGTTCTTCGTCGGAATTTTTATGGGCCTGCTCAATGTAATGTCCGGCGGAGCTTCTCTTCTTACCCTGCCTCTTCTGATATTTTACGGGCTTGATTCATCGGTTGCCAATGCCACAAACAGGGTTTCGGTTGTTGTGCAAAACCTTACCGGGGTAGTATCCTTTACCAAAGAAAAGATAACGGATTTTAAGTCAGCGTGGGTTCTGGCGGCTCTTACCGTGCCGGGATCGGTACTCGGGGCATTACTTTCATTAAAAGTTACTGACGGGGCATTTCAAAAGATTCTTGGTATCATGAATATCATCTTTGTAATCCTGCTTATGATACCTTTGAAAAGGAGGGAGTTTACCAACGGTAAAATATCAAAATGGGTGTATCCTGCAATGGCTGCAATCGGGTTTTACGGGGGATTTATACAGGCGGGAGCCGGAATTTTCATTATGGCAACACTCAAGCTGTTCTCAGAGTGGGATCTTGTGAAAATCAATGCTCAGAAAGTGGTTATTGCAACAGTGTTCACGCTACCTGCTTTCACAGTTTTTCTTTTAAGCGGAAAGATAATCTGGGATATGGGAATCAGTCTTGCTATGGGCTCAATAATAGGTGCATGGCTTGCCGCTCAGATCAGCATCAGGAAAGGGGAGAAAGCCGTAAAGATTATGCTGATCATAACAATTCTTGTAATCACAGTATGGTTATTTGATATCATATAAGGAAACGGACATGAAAAAATATGCTCTTTTACTCATTTTTCTGATCAGTAATAATATTCTGCCGCAGGCAGAAATGATTTCTCTTGATAACACTGTTTATGAATTTCTGAAGGAGATGAAAGTTAAGGGAGTGATACCCAGTATACATGACGATAATCCTAATCTTACAAAAGCTGAGGTTCTGGAATATCTAGCAATTATCGAAAAAAACATTGATAAACTTAACACTACAGAAATAGCACTTCTGAAAAGATACAAGTTTCAGATCTCTGATAAACTCGGGGATGAAGAATCGACATATCTGTTCCGTTTTTCAGAATATCCGAAACCCCTTTCAGAGATATTCACCACCAGAAATAAATATCTTTACGCCTATAAAAAAGGGCCCAACAATGCGTACATTGAGGGAGTGGGAAAAGCCTGGTACGGGCACCGTTTTTCGCCGGATGTAAACAACGCTCTTGTTTATGATGTAGGGTTCAGGATCCGCGGTACTCTTCTTGACAATTTTGGATACATGTTAATGGTCAGAAAAGGTCTCATAAGCGGCAACAGGGATTTTGCAACAATTGTTGAACCTCTGTTGAGCGGAAACTTCAAGTTTATTGAAAATATGGAAAATGAGGCATCCGGTAATTTTGACTTTACTGACGGGTACCTCAGATATAACATGAACCCCATGGAAGACCTGAAAATCAATTTCCAAATAGGTCGTGAAAAGATCAGATTCGGATACGGTTATTCAAACAGCCTTATTTTGGCCGGAGAAAATCCCAACACAGATTTTCTGAAGTTTGAAGTTGATTATGGTTCGGTCAGGTTTGTATCTGTGCTTGCCTCGGCAGTAGGGAGATTCAGTGTTGACAGACTTCAGAATTACACCAAAATGATCGCCCTGAATAAACTTCAGCTGTCATTTGATGAGCTTTTTGATATATCAATAGGTGAATCTGTCATTTATTCTGACAGGGGAATAGATATAACATATCTGAATCCGCTGCTTTTTTACAAGTTCGCTGAAATGTCGCTTCAGGACAGGGATAACGGAATGATCTGGTTTGATTTCCAGTCAGACTTTATTCCTGATGTTGAGATTCAGGCCACTTTCCTTCTTGATGAAAACATACTGACTAACATGGCAGAACTTGACAGGTTCAGTAATAAAACTGCTTATCAGCTCGGTGCTTACTGGTATAATGCATTTACACTGCCTAACACATCCCTCATGCTGGAATACACTAAGATAAGGCCTTATGTTTACACCCATTACAATCCGAAGAATTCTCATACCACCTGGGATTTTCCTCTGGGTCATCCCGCCGGGCCGAATTCTGACGAAATCATGATTAAAGCGGCTCATAATCTTACAGACAGAATAAGACTATTTGGTGAGTACAGATTCAATAGACGCGGAGAAAATTTTACTGATGCCGCAGGAAATGTCACCAAAAATGTCGGCGGAGATATTTTCCTGGTTCATAAGGACGGATTTGATTCTGAAACAGCTCCCTTCCTTGACGGCATCAGGTATAATACAAATTTTGTCTCAGCAGGCATAAGAACTGAACCATTTAATGACCTGATTTTTGAGTTGGCATATAATTTCAGGACAGAAGAAAACCTTACAAATGGAGGCAAGAAAGATTTAAGCTGGCTGCTTTTCAGATTTACAATTGAATACTAGGTTAGTTGATCGTTGATTGATGATTGTTGGTCTTTGATTGTTGATTGTTGATTGTTGTTTTTTTTGCAGTCTCTGCCGGATTTAAGGAAATAATCATTTTTCGGGGATGATTGCCTGCAGAAAACCCGAAGTATCAGAAATTATTCATTAAGTTTATTGCACTAAGCTGTATTACAGGACAAATTTAATTACTTATCTTAGTTTAATAAAAAAGAAAGTTATGAGATTATTTAAGTTTTTTGGAATTATGTTTTTTGCATCCGTATTGCTGACATCCTGCGGATCTTCTGATGAAAGCGATATAAAGGCTGTTTGTGAGAAGCAGATTGAAGCAATTAATAAAGAGAAAGTAGATGATCTGATTTCAACGCTGGATTCTGGTTCACCGTATTATGAAACAAGCATGCAGCTTTTCGAACAGATTTTTCGGGTATATGATCTTGAGGTTACTCTTGACAATATGAAGATCGTAAAGATTAAAAACAAAATTGCCGAAGTGGAAATGACTCTTACAACAGTCAAAAAAGCAGGTCCCGAGTTCACTGATAATAAAGCGGTGAGTCTTAATATCCTGAAGAAAACTGAAGCGGGCTGGAAGTTTGTGGAGTCACGCAGCAAAAGTATGGACCCATTAAAGTAGTAAGAAAAAGAGATTATGGAGTGTTACAGTGAGGATAAGAATTGTCCCAGGTTAATCCGGGATTAATAAGCAGACCTTTCAGAGTCGCTTAATTTAACTATGAGTATAATTTTAACTTTCTATAATCGTTAAGGGACAAAGAAATTTATTTAAAGAGCAGATTTCAATTTTGCGAAACTGAAAGTTCAACAGGTATTAAAATACCCGGGGTTATACTAAGACCTTTAAGTATGAAGCAGAAGAAATGACTTTGTCAGAAATTATCTGAATCTGCGCACTTATCATATGCCTGTTTATTATAAACCAATTAATGATTAAAAAAAAGCCGCGTTCCTGTTTTTAAGATCAAGGATTTTTATACCACAATTTGAATTACCAGCTATAATGAGATAAAAAATTGATCTTTATTGTCAAATCCAGGGGATAATTCAGAATGGAGCAATAGCCGGGGATAAGGTGGATTAAGATTGAGCAGATACTGCAACTTACTTATTGCTCAGAGTCAAAAAATCAAAACCGTAACTTGTAATACAGGCTTTTCAAATCTGAATATTACGGGAATTATACTGTCCTTACAGAATTCACTTACGGTAAAAACAGTTAAGATATGTTGTTCTCAA
>CAYPMQ010000292.1:0-4542 GCA_964411625.1 uncultured Ignavibacteriaceae bacterium | reverse complement strand
TGGTTAAAAAGATTCCCGAGATTAAAACGGTTGTTCCTAAAACGGGAAGGTCTGATCTTGCAAATGACTGGATGGGTGTGCATCAGACAGATGTCTGGGTTGTTCTCAAGCCTCACGATCAATGGCGCCCGGGCATGACCAAGGAGGGCATTATTGCGGAGATAGAACCATATCTGCAGTCAGAACCGGGTCTTTCATATAATTTCACTCAGCCCATTGCCATGAGGGTTGATGAGCTTACAAGCGGAGTGAAATCAGACCTTGCAGTAAAGATCTATGGTGAGGATCTTGATACTCTGAACAAGATTGGCAGGAGTATTGAGGCACTTGTGGAAAAGCTCCCCGGAACTGCAAATTTTTATCTTGAGCAGTCAACCGGTCAGCCTTACCTGACAATTGAGATAGACAGGCAGCTTGTGGCTCAGTACGGTCTTAACGTTGATGACGTCCAGACCATTATTGAAGCAGGCATTGGGGGAATGGTGAGTTCGGAGGTGTTTGAGGGTCAGCGCAGATTTGATATTGTGGTCAGGTTTACGGAGGATATCCGCAATAACTTTGAAAAGATAATGGAGCTCCCGGTGCATCTTCCGGATGGTGATTTCATACCGCTTAAAAGGCTTGCAAAGATAGTTCCCCAGGAGGGACCGCGTGAGATTGCGCGTGAAAACGGCTGGCGGCGCGTAATACTTGCCATAAATCTTGATAATATTGATATAGGAACTTATGTCGCAAAACTGAAAGAGGAGATAGGCAGCAAGATAAACATTCCCGCGGGAAACTTCATTGAGTACGGTGGTTCATTTGAAAACCAGCAGCGTGCAATGAACCACCTAATGATTGTTGTCCCCCTTTCACTGTTCATCATTGTTGCGCTGATGTATATAATGTTTGGCAGGATGAAATATGCCCTGCTTATTCTGCTTAATCTGCCGTTTGCTCTTTCGGGCGGGGTGGTTCTCCTCTGGATAAGGGGATTATACCTTTCCGTTTCAGCAAGCATCGGTTTTGTGGCGCTGTTTGGTGTGGCGGTGCTGAACGGCATTGTGCTTGTTTCACATCTTAATGAGCTGCGTGAAAAAGGGCTCCCACTGCAGGAAGCGGTTATTAAAGGATCAGCAAACAGACTGAGGCCCGTTCTTATGACGGCGCTTGTTGCAAGTCTTGGTTTTATCCCGATGGCTTTTAATACGGGTCCCGGCTCTGAGGTTCAGCGTCCGCTGGCAACGGTGGTTATCGGGGGTCTCGTTACATCAACCCTTCTTACTCTGCTGGTTCTTCCTTCTGTATATTATTACATTGAGAAGAGGAGCAAAAAGCAGGATACGGCTTCAGATGAAGCTGATTTAAATACCACCGCTGAACCTGAAGTATCACCCGGAAGCTGATAACGTTTCTATCATTTTCAGAAGCCGCCCTGATTGATTCAGTGCGGCTTTTTTATTGCATAATTAGGAATATCTTATCAGTATTAATTCTTGTTTTAAGCCATTTTTCAATTTTGCTCTTGTTCTGAATGGTTCTTCCGGGGGCTTCACTTTTTATTATTGCCGCGTACCCGGCACCTGCATCAGATTTGCCCTCAGCTGTGAAAAAGCTGACCTTTGATACGGCTATCGCAGTTATTTCCGGAAAAATTGCCTTTATTTCACGAAGAATTTTTGAGCCTTCGCCTCCCGGGTTTATAAGACTGTCAATCCGTGCTTCACTTTCCTGAAGAAGTGATTTGAGCCTCGTGATCTCGGTTTTAAAGCTCTCAGTCTGAGTCAGTTCCTTGTTCAGGTCAGAGAGATTAAGTCCCTGCTGAAATATCACATTTACATCATTAAGACCAAAATCGGCAGCCCTGCCCCGAATCCTGGATTTGAGAAGTGAATCAATAGTTCTGCCGCCATAAATCAATTTAATTTCCCTTTTTTCAGCATTGATTTCGTTTTTCAGAAGGAATCCCCCTTCAACTATTGTTACGTCGTTTATATATCTCTGGGCGCTGAACGTGAACTGCTCTTTTTTGACAAGTGTGTATCCGAAATAAATGCTGGGTACAGTTGTTATGAATACAATAGCCATTATCCATCTGTTCGCCCTGATTTTCTTTTTTTCGTTTATCAGTTCCTTAATCGGGAATTTCAGAAATTTTGTTGTAAGGAGAGTTGCGAGCGCGATGAACACAGTATTGATTGTGAAAAGATAAAAAGCTCCGAAAAAGAAACTCCACTTTGCAGTTGCGAGACCGTAACCCGCAGTACACAATGGCGGCATCAGTGCGGTGGCTATTGCCACACCCGGAATAACATTTCCCTTGTTTTTTGTTGTGGTTGCCACAATTCCGGCCAGTCCGCCGAACAGGGCAATCAGCACATCATATATAGTGGGGCTGGTTCTTGCCAGAAGTTCAGAGTATGCATCAGATAAAGGGGATATGGCGAAATAAGCGGTTGAGGCCAAAAGACTTGCCCCCACTGCAAAGCCGAAATTAAAAAGCGCCTTTTTAAGCAGCACAAAATCATATGTGGCGATTGAATACCCGATTCCCGTGATCGGGCCCATTAGAGGTGAGATGAGCATTGCACCGATGATGACCGCAGTTGAGTTTACGTTCAGACCAATGGATGCAATGACTATGGCAAAAATCAAAATCCAGAGATTGGTGCCTCTGAATACAATATTTTTTTCAACTATATCGTGAATAGTGTCAAAATTTTCTTTTTCTTCACTCAGTCTAAGAGCGTTGAGTAATTTTTCAATCATTCTGTCCCTGCAGTTTTAAGAATATGGTTGCAAATAATTTCAGAATTTGATTATCTCTGTAGTTTAACAATTATTTCAGATAAAATCAAGAAGGAAGGGTTCCGCATTATATTGTGCAGCGGACGTTTACTAAATGTGAAAAATCTGATGCGGGATGAAAATATCGTCTGAGGTGCCCGGCTTCTTATCAGATAAAAAGAGACACGGCATTTGTGGGAGAAGGGCCGGAAAATTATATGAAAATGTTTGAGATACTATTATTAATGCTTTATAGCCGGGATTTGCATCTTATTGGAATGGATGAAAGCTCTCTTACAGCGCCGCTTCAGGAATATGGGTTACGGAAAAACCGGGCGCCTGACTGACGACAAAGATCCTGGGCGGGGTGTTGAATTCCGGAGACGGCAAAAAAAAGCTGTCTGCAGAAGCCCGCAGACAGCCTTTGAATTCCGTAAGACTTATCGCCTTATGCCACGGTGACTTCTTTTGTGAGGTAAACGTCCTGGATGAGGTTAAGGAGCTTAACGCCTTCTTCCATGGGTCTCTGGAACGCTTTACGTCCGGAAATTAAACCCATACCACCGGCTCTCTTATTGATAACTGCAGTTGCACATGCTTCGGCAAAATCGTTATCGCCGGATGCTCCGCCTGAGTTAATAAGACCTGCGCGGCCCAGATAGTTATTGATAACCTGATATCTGGTTAAATCAATCGGGTGATCAGTGGTCAGTTCAGAATAAACTTTTTTGTGTGTTTTACCGAATTTAAGAGCATTGTAACCGCCGTTATTCTCGGGTAGTTTCTGCTTGATAATATCGGCCTGAATTGTTACGCCGAGGTGGTTTGCCTGGCCCGTTAAGTCGGCTGAAACGTGGTAATCTTTTTCAGCGGTCTTGAACGCGTTATTTCTGGTGTAGCACCATAAGATGGTAGCCATTCCTTTTTCGTGAGCGTAGGAGAAAGCTTCTGATATCTCAAGAATCTGTCTGCGGCTTTCTTCGCTTCCGAAGTAAATTGTTGCGCCGATTGCGGTGCAGCCCATGTTCCATGCGTCGTCAATTGAAGCATAAAGTGTCTGATCGTAAATATTAGGGTAGCTGAGTATTTCGTTGTGGTTGATTTTCAGAACAAACGGAATTTTATGGGCATATTTTCTTGCAACTGAACCAAGTACACCGAAAGTGGAAGCAACTGCATTACATCCGCCCTCAATTGCGAGCTTTACGATGTTTTCGGGATCAAAGTAATCAGGATTGGGTGCAAATGACGCGCCTGCTGAATGTTCAATACCCTGGTCAACTGGTAAAATAGAGAGGTAACCTGTTCCGGCTAATCTTCCTGTATTAAAAAGTGACTGGAGGCTTTTCAGTACGTTAATGTTTCTATCAGTAGGGGCAAAAATTCTGTCAACGAAATCAGGGCCGGGTAAATGTAATTTTTCTTTAGGGAATATGGCTTTGTGATTAAGCAGATAATCAGCATCTTTTCCCAGGAGTTCGGTTATTTTGTCTATCATTTCATCTCCGTTAAATAAATAATTTTTTGAATATAATGTAATTTATTGAATTAAAGACAGGAATGAAAGGAAAAGAGATGGTTAAATCTATAAAAATAAGCGATTACATAAACAGCTTTATTATTGAATAAAGGAAAAGCGATTATTCTCATTTTCGGAATCCGAGGTTAAATTCTGCGGTTTCAGCTCCGCAGAGATGGATGTTCATAGTGACTGCTTCTTGATCAGATAGTGTGCTTAAATGGCCTGAACATTTTCCGGCCGGAGGTTTAATG
>CAYPMQ010000291.1:0-4545 GCA_964411625.1 uncultured Ignavibacteriaceae bacterium | reverse complement strand
GTATTAAACTGCTCCCAGGCGAATCACGCATGATAAAATTCACCACTCCGAATGGTCTCGATCTTAAAAATCTGAACAGAGACGGTGAGGTCGATATTCTGTTTGGAGTAAGAGCAGGAAGAGAATTCTTTAACGTGCTGTATAAGTCAGTTCCTGTGGATAAAGTTTATTGAGATGGGCCCTGAACTAATACTCCTCGGGATTCTGATTTTTTTCAGTGCCTTTTTTTCGGCAACTGAAATTGCCTATATCAAAGCAAACAAGCTCAAACTTGAAATCAGAGCAAGACAAAACAGTGCACCCGCGAAAACGGGACTGTTTTTCATACAGAATCCTGAAACGTTTTTTTCGACTGTCCTTATAGGGAATAATATTGCGAACATCACCTATGCTTCGCTTAGTGCGATAATACTTACCCGAATGTTTGGGCTTAATGAATTTGAAATCCTTATTGTTTCAACCCTGATAATCCTGCTCTTTGGTGAACTGCTCCCCAAATACCTTTCAGGTGAGCTGCCTGATCTGTTCATTCTTCTGGCATCGGTACCGATGAGATTTATCAGTTTTGTACTTTGGCCCCTCGTCTCTGCAACATCATGGATAACTCATAAACTAACATCCAGGGCGGCTTTTACAACTGATAATTATGTTGAATATTTTCTTAAAGAAGACCTTGAATACCTGGTAAAAGAATCGGAAGAGGCCGGAACCGTGCAGAAAAAAGATACGCTGCTGATTCAGAAAGTTATCGAGATGAATGAACAGCGGGTTTCCGAAGTTATGCGTCCGAGAATGGAGATCACGGGAATTGATATAAGTGCCACAATTGATGAGGCACTCGATATTTTTATAGAATCAGGATTTTCAAAAATCCCCGTATATGATGAAGACCTGGATAATATTAAGGGATTCATCCTCTCTTATGATCTGTTCAGAAAGCCGGAATCGATAAAGAATATTATCCGTGAAGCAGTTTTTGTACCTGAATCTAAAAAGAGCATAGATCTTCTCAATGAACTCCTGAAAAAAAGAACCTCAATAGCAATTGTTATTGACGAGTTTGGCGGAACCGCCGGAATTGTCACCACCGAGGACCTTATGGAAGAACTTTTCGGAGAAATTAAGGATGAACTTGACGTTGAAGAAAACATAATGAGAAAAATCCGTGATGATGAATTCCTTCTTTCAGGCAAGGCCGAGATTGATCATATCAATGATATGTTTAACCTGGGCTTACCAGATGGTGACTACATCACAATTGCCGGTTTCATTATTCACGAGTGCGGAAGAATACCGGAAACGAATGAGATTATTAAGATCGGCAGATTCAGTATGCAGATAATAAGAACCGATGGCAGGAAAATAGATATGGTGCGGCTCAGGATTGATTCTGATGAATAAAATGGTGATTTTGTTTGACGGGGTGTGCAATTTCTGCAATTTCTGGGTGAACTATATTATGGACAGGGATAAAGATGACAAATTCAGATTCTGCTCCCTTCAGTCAGAAAAAGGGCAGGAGTACCTTCGTAAATTTAACCTGGAAACTGAAAATTTTGATACATTCGTTCTCGTAGCTGGTGATACCTGCCTTACTAAATCGCGTGCAGGATTCAAAGTTCTGCGCTCAATAAAGAGCGGCTTCAGATTCCTGCTGGTATTTTCTGTGCTTCCCGCTTTTATCACAGATCTGCTTTATAATCTCATAGCGAAAAACCGCTATCTGATTTTCGGTAAAAAGGATGCCTGCAGGATACCCACCCCTGAAGAGAGGAACAAGTTTATAGGATGAGCAAGCTCAGTGTGATTGTCATAGCAGGAAATGAGGAAAGAAATATCAGAGAGTGTCTGCAGAGCGCATCATTTGCCGATGAGATTGTTGTAGTAGATTCATTCAGCAGCGATAAAACACCTGAAATAGCCCGTGAATTTACAGAAAAGGTTTATCAGAAGAAGTGGGAAGGTTATGCCGTTCAGAAACGCTATTCGCTGGAGATGGCCTCGAATGAATGGGTGCTGAGTCTTGATGCCGATGAAAGAATAACCCCTGCTCTTAAGGAAGAGGTACTGACTCTGATGAAGACTGATCCGCCTTATGACGGATTTTACATGCCGAGAAAAACATACTTTAACGGCAAATGGATTAAGTCTTGCGGTTGGTATCCCGGGTATCAGTTAAGGCTTTTCAGGAAATCGAAAACCACCGTGACCAACCGTTTGGTGCATGAGGGTTTTGTGGTGAAGGGGAAGACAGGATACCTGAAAGGGGATATAGATCATTACACTCATGAGAGCATTGAACAGACAATAAAGAAGATCAATCATTACTCAACACTTGAAGCTCAGGAGAAGTGGCAGAGGAAACATGTTTCGCCTATCAGTATTATCTTACACCCCGTTGCTGCTTTTTTCAATCATTACATCGTCAAGAGGGGAATTACTGACGGTGTTGAAGGACTCATGATCTCAGTGTTTCATGCCATGACCAACCTGATGACGTATATGAAGATGTATGAACAAAAATCAGGAAACAAGAGACAGGAAACAAGAGACAGGAAACAGGAAGCATGAAACAGGAGACAGGTAGCAGGAGACGGGAAACCTGAAACAAGAAACAGGAAACCTGAAACAGGAGACAGGAGACAAGAAAACAGGAGACAAGAAAACAGGAGACAAGAAAACAGGAGACAGGAAAACAGGAAGCAGGAGACACAAAATAATAAACGGTATATTCAGAGGAAGTAACAGTTACTTTTTATGCCCGTCTGATATGCTTATATTTAAAGATGTTTTATATAATTACAAGGTTGTGTTGAAACACTTATTATCAGTTTTAGCTCTGGCTTTAATGCCGGCAGTTTTAATATTTGGTCAGATCAGTTCGTCAGTCTCAGAAGTGACTTTTCCCTTAACAGTCATAAAAACACAAAGCAGCGCAGCGCTCTGGGTGAAAAATAATGAGGCAAATGCGGTCATGGTTTCAGGGTTTTCACTCTCAAATGCCGTAAAGCCCTCAGACACATTATTTACAATTCCGGCTGAAGACAGTTTTCAGGTTCAGATCAATTTTACTCCTGATCAGAATATCACTTATAACACATTTCTCCTTTTTATGACTCAGGACAGCACCTCGGCGGTGATTCTTAAAGTCACAGGATCTGGAACAACGGGTGATAATTTCCAGAGTACAACTTTTGATAAGTGGGATGCCGATCTCAAATCAGCCCTCACTGCACTGGTTTCGGGACATAACTCCCTCGGCTACAACACAAGCCGCGACAGAATGTTTGAGAATATTGATAAGCAGCCGGGCGATACTATAGAGTGCGTTTATACAGGAAGAAAAGTTCAGGCAGCAACCAGAACAATTGCCCAGAATCAGGGCTTTAATACCGAGCACTCATGGCCCCAGAGTACCTTCAGTCAGAATGAACCGATGAGATCAGATATCTATCATTTGTACCCCACTGATGACGCGGCTAATAATCAGAGATCAAACTATCCTTTTGACATGGTGGTGTCAAATGTAACCTGGCAGGTTGGCGGAAGTAAACTCGGTAATAATTCAATAGGTCAGACAACATTTGAACCGCGCGATATCCACAAGGGGAATGTCGCAAGATCAATGCTCTATTTTATTCTCAGATATCCGACGAACTACGGAAACTATCTGACTCAGAGACAGGAAGAAGTTTACAGAAGCTGGAATGTTTTCGATACGGTTGATGCAAAGGAGAGGGCGAGAAATAACGGAATCGCATTTTACCAGTTAAAACGCAACCCGCTGATTGATCACCCCGAATTTGTTGACAGAATATACAGCTTTGTTTCAAATACAACCCGCCCTGTTTTTTCAAAAATGAGTGCAGCCCCGTATTATCTGAATTTTGATACCACTTCAGTGGGTGATTCCACAATCTTATACTTCACAATAGTAAACAGCGGCACAAAAATCCTCAACTTACTAACAAGAACCACCGGCACAGAAATTTTTACGATTCTGAATCTGCCTTTCCAGGTCATGCCAAATTCGATGGTTCAGGTAGCAGTTTCATTTGCCCCGCCGGCTGCAGGTAATTATCAAGCCGATTTTCTGATTCAGAGTGACGGCGGTGAATTCATGTTCACAGTGACCGGTATCGGTGATTGGTTGACTGATTTTAAGGATAATAACAACTTCAAACCGGATCAGTACAGACTCTTGCAGAATTATCCCAATCCTTTTAATCCCGAAACATTGATTGGTTTCAGTGTGCCAAATAATCTGCATCAGGAGAGAGTAAGACTTGCAGTCTATGATATACTCGGAAATCTTGTTTCCGTTCTTGCAGACGGCATACTTCCACCCGGAGATCACAGCGTAAGATTTGACGGAACATCACTGAGCGGTGGTGTATATTTTTATACAATGACCGCAGGATCGTTCAAAGAGACGAAAAAACTTGTATTGGTCAAGTAAAGGTTGTTGGTTGTTCGTTGATTGATGATCGTGTCTTGTCCTGATATATATTGACAAAAGTAAAAAGAAAAAACTCTGAAAGGAGC
>CAYPMQ010000290.1:0-4563 GCA_964411625.1 uncultured Ignavibacteriaceae bacterium | reverse complement strand
GCTCAAGAATTTTCATTGCCTGTTCTTTTGATTTAAGCCGGCCTGTATTGGAGCATGAGTAGTCTGAAAGTTTGAATTTTCGGGGGGAAGTGACACGAAAACGTGCTATATTTAATTTCATATAACATCCGGTGTTTATGGTCACCTAATATAAGCAATTTTCAAGCCAAAAGAAACTATAGTTGTTCGTTGATCGTTGCTGGTTTTTTGCATCGGGCCTTTTTGCCGCAGGAGGATGATTGTCCGAAGTTAGTTGTAGGTTGTTTAAGGTAAGTTGTTCGCTTGTCCTGACCTGTCGGGATTGTACGCCTGTCCCCGCTTTTCGGGATTGATCGAGCCTGTCCCGACTTTTCGGGATTGATCGGATGCAAGGTGTAAGGGGAAGTATACCGCTAAAGGCAGTTAACAGTAAACGGTGAGCAGTAATTAGCCTACGGCGAAGTGAAGAGTGCTGATGTCACTGATGTCACTGCCTCATCCGGGCGGCCACTGCATTTTTCTGCCGCCAAGGAGGTGCATGTGAAGGTGATAAACCTCCTGACCGCCGTTTTTACCGCAGTTGATTACGAGTCTGAAGCCATCTTCAGCTATGCCGTACTGTTCTGCAATCACGTTAGCGGCGTCAATGAGTTCACCGAGAAGGGAGGCATGGCTGCTGCCCGAGAGTTCTCTGACCGTCGGAATTTCGGTTTTCGGGATTATCAGAATATGCACGGGTGCCTGCGGGTTTATATCCTTGAAGGCGAGGACGTTTTCGGTCTCATACACAATTGAGGCAGGTATTTCCCGGTTGATTATTTTAGTAAAAATGGTATTGCCCATGATTTCATTCTCCTTTTTCAATACCGTATTTTTTCATTTTATTATATAGGTGGCTGCGCTGAATATCGAGGAGCTCAGCGGTTTTTGAGATGTTCCATCCGTTTATTTCAAGCTGCTTGAGTATGTATGCCTTTTCGGTTCTCTCCTTGAACTCCTGGAATGAGTTGCTTTGAATTATGAGCTCATCCACGGTCTGTTTTTCGGCAGGTATGAGGTAATCGATATCCCACAATTCGATAACAGGTTTGGATACAAGGATGATGATTCTTTCTATAATATTGCGGAGTTCGCGGATATTGCCTGTCCATTTGAGAGTCTTTAAATGACTGAGCACTTCTTCCGAGAATTCGGGGATGCTTTTGCCGTATTTGCTGCAGATATCCACGGTGAAATGTTTCACGAGCAGAGGGATATCATCGGGGCGCTCCCTGAGTGAAGGTACTCTGACCGGGATTACATTTATTCTGTGGTAAAGGTCCTCGCGGAATTCACCTTTCGGGATCATTTCGGGGATATTCTTATTCGTGGCAGCGATTATTCTGACATCAACATCAATCTTTTTTGAACCGCCGACCCGCTCAATCTTCCCGTCTTCGATTGCCCTGAGCACTTTAGCCTGTGCCTGAAGGTTCATATCCCCTATTTCATCCAGGAATAGTGTACCTTTGTTTGCCTGTTCAAATTTCCCGATACGCTGCTGAACTGCGCCGGTGAAGGAGCCTTTTTCATGTCCGAAGAGCTCTGATTCTATAAGCTCATTGGGTATTGCTGCGCAGTTGATTTCAACCAGAGGCTGACTGCTCCGCCTGCTTTTCTGATGGATCATTTTTGCGACGAGTTCTTTACCCGTGCCGTTTTCACCCGTGATAAGAACGCGGGTATCTGTAGGGGCAACCTTATCAATTATACTTAGGATTGAGAGAAGCTGACGGCTCTGCCCTACAATATTGACCTCGCCGGCAATGGCTTTTTTTATTGTTTCGTTTTCCCGCTTCAGGTTGGTCTGGTTCACTGCATTGCGGACGCTGATAATAAGCTTGTCACGGTCAATCGGTTTTTCGAGGAAGTCAAATGCTCCCAGTCTTGTGGCTTTCACGGCGTTTTCAATGCTCCCGTAAGCTGATATGATTATCACATTCACGGGATTTTTATTCTCTCTGATTTTTGAGAGGACTTCAAATCCGTTCATTCCGGGCATCTGGATATCAAGCAGAACTGCCTCGAAAACTCCCGAAGCAAGCATGGCAAGTCCCTGCTCAGGCTTGAGTGCATATTCAGTCTCATAGTCCTCGAAATCGAGGATCATTTTTATACTTTCGCAAATTTCACGTTCATCGTCAATGATCAGGACTCTGTTCATAATAGCCGGAATATTTCTTAAAAAAAGAGGATGGCATTGCGCCGGGGTTATCCTTGAGTGCTTTTCCGAATTCGATTCCGAGCATATTAAACCTTACATCGCGGTTATCTGCTCTTGAATCCACCTTAAAACTTTCTTCGAAAACCTCTACGAATAAACCGATAAAATAAGATAAATCAAATATAAAGAAATTGTAGGATAAATAGGCCGAACCGAAAAAGTGTGCCAGTTTATCGACATCGCCGCCGCTGCCCGGGGGAGTATCAGCAGAAAACCGGCGGGGAAGGTTTAAATTTTTCATGCGCAGTGTTGAATCTGCTGCTGAGAATAAGGGAATTGTCAGTCTTAAACGGAGAACAGGGGTTACAATTGTAGCATTGTTAACTGTGAGCGTGCTGAATATCATTGCTGCCAGCGCGTCAGTCAGATCACCGCCTGCATGTCTGAGGGTGTATGCCCAGATTGAATCCACTTTAGTGAAATCATCCGCACCTGCCGTATTTCTGAGAAACTGATCAGAGGCAATATACTCACTCACTTCAACAACATTCCTCCCCAGCCTTGACTGCTGCGGGAAAAGGGGGGATGCGAGGAGGAGGAGGATAATGTAAACAACTGAGTATTTCATAAGTCAAATTTACGGAAAAGCATTCAATCTTGTGAAAGGGGAATAATTTTATGACCCGGATGTAAAAAATACTTCAGAACAGCCACCGTTTCTGAAATCTTTCCGAAAGTAAGCGGCATTCATAAAGCTCTTAATAATTTTAAGTATCATCCCCATTTACTTTATAATATTAAGCAGAGAAGGGAAAACAGACCCTCTAACTTAAAATTCTTAAGTTTCCCCTCCAAAAATATTTTCATTTCACGGTATCAGGTGCCGCCATTTTCCTTAAGTTTCTTATGAAGATTTCATTTTTTCACTAAAACACCGAACATTATGGATACTCAAAAAATAAATAAAATCAATCAGATGATAAGTGATCTGAACATTGAGGTTATTGATCTCAAGTGCCTTGACCTGACGGGGAAACTGCACCACATTTCGCTTCCCGTTCATGATAACATTATGGAAAAGCTGATGCAGGAGGGAGTCGGGTTCGACGGTTCAAGTTACGGCTTCAGGAAGGTGGAGAACAGCGATATGATTCTGGTTCCTGACCTCAATACTGCAGTGATTGATCAGTTCAGGAATGCACCCACACTCAGTTTTTACACCCATATTCTCCGGACAGATGAGGCACGCACTCCTTTTGATCAGGATGGCAGATATCTGGCAAAAAAGGCTGAAAAGCTGCTGATGGAGGTGACTGGAGCAGATCAATCGCTATGGGGACCTGAATTCGAATTCTACATTTTCTCCAAGGTGAAATACGATACGAGAACAGCATCGTCTTATTACGAGGTTGAGCATGCAGAAGAGTTTTTCAAAAATGCATATCATGCAGCAAATCCCTTTGATGTATATGATGATTTCAGGGATGAAGCCTGCAGGATTCTTAAGAAATTCGGCATACCGGTGAAGTATCATCATCATGAGGTCGGCGAGAGAGGCCAGCAGGAGATTGAAACTTACTTTAACGATTTACTCACCACTGCCGATAATATCGTGACCGCAAAATATGTTCTTTTCAATTATGCGAGATCGCAGGATCTTTATGTCACTTTCATGCCCAAGCCGATGTATCAGCAGGCAGGAAACGGAATGCACCTTCATCTGTACCTTACCCGCGACGGCAAAAATATGTTTTATCAGAAAGGGGAGTACGGAAATATTAATGAACTGGGCAGATATTTTATCGGCGGAATCCTGAAGCATGGTCCCGCTCTTTCTGCATTTACTAACCCGAGCACAAATTCATACAAACGTCTCGTTCCCGGTTTTGAAGCACCGGTTGCTCTTACTTACGGCATGGGAAACAGGGCCTCGGCAATCAGGATACCAAAATATGTCACCAACCCTGACGAAACCCGTTTTGAGTACAGACCACCCGATGCAACTGCTAATCCTTATCTCTGCCTTACCGCTATACTTCTTGCAGGTATTGACGGTGTTGTGAATAAACTTGATCCTGTAAAGGAAGGCTTCGGACCCTTTGATAAAAACATCCCAGATGACTCAATGAAAGACAGAATAAAGTTTCTGCCGCGTAACCTGGCTGAGGTGCTTGATGCTCTCGATGCCGATAATGAATTCCTGAGGAGAGGTGATATCTTTACTGACGGTCTAATTAATCAGTGGGTGAGGATCAAGGAGGAGGAGATTAAATCAATTGGCACAATGCCTCATCCTTTTGAGTATAAAATGTACTTCAGCCTTTAAAGGGTATAGGGTATAGGGTATAGTTCGCTGCGCCGAATCAGGGTTTCTTTGTTAG
>CAYPMQ010000289.1:0-4568 GCA_964411625.1 uncultured Ignavibacteriaceae bacterium | reverse complement strand
AATATAAATAATTATACACCTCCGCTTTCTGTGGTTTCTTCTCAGATTTCACTGCAGGATAATTCTGGCAGTATTTATATCAATAAATACTCTGCCCCCCGTGAGAAAAAAAGTGCAGGTCTCGCAATACTGTATTCAGCTTTACTCCCCGGCATGGGAGAACTTTACGCAGGTGATTATTCAATTGGGAAATATCTTACAATAGCTGACGCTCTGTTTATTGGCACGATAGTCGGGCTTAAATATCATGCAAATAATCAGGAAGATAATTTCAAGGCATATGCCAAGACCAAGGGCGGGGTTGCCACCGACGGTAAAGATGAAGACTATTTTGCAAACATCGGCAATTACAGAGATATTGATCAGTATAATGACGAAATGGCTTCTCAGCGACGATTCAGCAAGATGTATGATGTTAATTCTCACTACTGGAAATGGAATACTCAGGATGAGAGACGTGCATACAGAGATTTATGGGTCTCAAGGGAAACAGCAAATAATAATATCAGATTCGTGGTCGGCGCAATGATTCTTAACAGGGTAGCAAGCATTGTTAATGCTGTGAGACTCGTTGCATCACATAACAAGAGCATTGATGAAAATGCAGCTGCCCTCTATTTCGGATATGAGATAATTCAGGGTGTAACCACCAATCTTACCATTAACTTCAGGAAAGGATTTTAGCCATCAGAAATGATCTGGTGCCAATTCTGGTACCCGAAACATGTTGTTAAGGCAAAGTATCATACCCAACTGTATCGGTACTTTGCTTTCATATCATTATTAACTAAATCTTCATGATCACTTTTCTGAGCCGGCTGAAATACAAACCACTGCTCAGTTAATAAATATTTTGAACGCCGGATTACACAGGTGAGCCCTGATGCAATTCTTTTGAATGTTACGGTAGGTAATAACGTTTATTTTTCATGAATGGTTTATTATTTAAAATTTCAGAGACAATATAATTGAATTAATCAGAAATAAATTCATAATTACTTTCAACTCCACAACTAATCGTTAAATCTTTATTTAAATCTAATATATTTATAACTATATTTACCACAACAATTTATAATCAACTCTATTTAGAATAAATCCGGATTCTCATAATGAATTTTGAAAACTTTAAGAGATATTGTTTTTATATTGTCACTCTTCTGTTTATCCTTCCACTGGCTTCTCTGACTCCTCAGAACATAAAAAAAGAAAAAGTTATTACTCTTGGAAATACACAGGTAATTGATTTTAGGGAAACAAGGGTATCGCTTGTTAATGGTAAAGAAAGACTGTTTTATATTTATTCACAGCCTTACCAAAACACAAGCGAACTTGAATACATTATACGTTCAGGAGATAAAACTTTCGGGCCGGTTGATTTTATCAGGTGGGTTGATTATGATAACAAATCCGGAGGTTATTATATAACTTACCTTAAACAGGGGAAAGAATACGTCCTGTTTAATGATGTTGAATATGGCCCTTTTATGTCTGAACCCTCAGTCGTGACTCTGCCTGATTACAGCAAAGCCCTTATCTACGATTTTACTGAAGGTAATGAAAGAGTTATCCTGACAGGCGATTATGACGAGAAACTTATGGCCCCTTCGTATCCGCTCCTCAATCCGAGAGGAAACGCTTATAGTTTTACATACAGAAAAGGTGAGACAAGCTATGTGAGAATTTGCGGAAAAGATATGGGCCCTTATCACTGGGCAGAGTATGCCTCTTTATCTGCTGACTGCGGCTTCACACTTATTCCCTTCGTTAAAAAAGATGATCTCCTCTGGTATATGTCAGTTAACGGCAGAGAACAAGGTCCCTTTACCAATATACTTGATCGCTTTGTAAGTGCTGACGGGAAAGAATACTTCTTCTCATACAATGATGCTGATTACAAATTATTTTTTAATATGAACGGAAAGACTTACGGTCCATACGAAAAAGCGCCCGCACTCTTTTTTACTCCCGAAAAAATAAACGGGGTTGAAGTGAAAGATAAAGATGGTTACTATTTTATAATGGATGGTAAAACTTACGGGCCTTATGATGAAACAAGATACGGTTATTCAGGGTTAAAGAATGAAATGTTTTATGCGGGTTTTAAGAAAGGCAATAAAATTGTTTCTTTCATCAATGGTAAAGAAGTTACAGACGGAAGAGACTATCAGAATTTTATATTCAGTCTTGATGGCAAGTCATTCATCTGTAATTATACCGAAGGAGATAAAAAGGTTGTACTCTATAACAATCAGGCCTACGGACCTTTTGATAAAGATGCAGTTTACTGGTTATCGCATGATGATAATGCTGAAGGATTTATTGTAAGTTACTATAAAAACAACCAGAGTTATGTCAATATAAATAACAAAGAGTATGGCCCGTTCGGTTACTTTGACTTATATACAGTCAAATTTGGCGGAAATGGAGGCTTTGTATTACCGTTCAGAGATACTGAATACAAAGACAGAATAATGTTCAACGGTGAGGTCCAGTCTCTCCCTGAGGGGGTAATTCTGGATTACGGAATAAGCAATGATGGTAAATCATGGTATGCCATTATAAGCGGCGATAAAGGAATAGAAGCTTTTATAAATGGTAAAAGCATGGGCCCTGACACATTCGGGGTCAGTTTTACTGATGGAAAAACCAACTGGTTCAGTCTTGAGAATAATACACTTTATTTTAATAAAAAATAAAACAATCTAATCTGAATGGAGCGTGTGATGAAAGTAAAATTAATTCTTATAATGCTGATATTTTCGGCATTTGTCTTATCAGCAGCAGACCCTTCTGATAATCAGAAAACTACCGCAAAAACAAAACTGTTTACTCTTGAACCAAACGCTGTTATAGATTATACAGAAACAGGCGTTTCTTTTGCAGGAGGCAAGCAGTTTTTCTTCATGGTTTATAACGTTACTGACGAGAAAACGGGAGAATATTCAAGTTATGTAGTTGTTGATGATAAAAAATATGGTCCTTACAACTATATCACTGGTATGAACTTCAACAAAACCTCCGGTAAATTTTACTTTATTTACAGCCAGGGTGAAAAATTATATGTAAATATTAACGGTACCGTTAATGGTCCCTTTACAGGTTATCCACAGGTGTTGACCACGGAAGATTATAAGAACATTATGATTTACAATTACGAGTTCGGAAATTCCGTGGTTGTGGTTAACGGTAAAACTTACGGACCTTATGAGGAAATTGATTACCCGGTATTCAACAAAACCGGGATGTTCGGATTTTCTTATACCGATAAAGGTAAAAGGTATGCAAATGTCAACGGTAAAAGCATGGGTCCATACGATTATACTTATGATATCACGATTAATCCTTCCGGAGCTTCTTCATTTTTTATCTGCGGCAAAGGAAATGAATCTTATTATAATTTAAATGGAAAAGAGTATGGTCCTTTTGCGACTGTTGGTTATGGTGCCGCAAATTCAGACCGCAACGGTCATTTTGTTACATACACCGATAAATCCGGCAAAGGATTCATAGATCTTAATGGTAAGATATACGGTCCTTATATTGATGAGCCTGTTGCCATTGCCGGTATCGGAGGTTTCAATTATGCTGCAGTTCAGAAAGAAACCGGTAAATATTACATCCTGACTGAAAAAGGTGAATCAGGCCCGTATTCAGGACATATTTTCGGAACCGGCAGTAAATCAGGTGATTCTTATGCCGCAGGGGTTGTAAAAATGGACGGCAGCATGGCTGTTGTATTTAATGGCAAGGAGCTTCCCGGGATTCAGAATCTTCAGTCAGTATCATGCAGTGATGACGGAAAGAGTGTGTTGTATTTCGGAAAAGCTGAAGATGGTAATTTTTATGTTTATGTAAACAGCACAAAGTATGGTCCCTATCCTGAACTGTATGGCGCTGATTTTACGAGAGAAAATGGTAATAACAGTTGGTATATCCATTATGTTGAAGGTAACAAGCAGTATGTCGTCTTAAACGGAAATAAGGTTGGTCCGTTCGGAAACGTTGAACTTTGGAATGCAAGGTTTTCATCAAACGGCGGTTATATATTGCCTTACTCAGATGCAGACTACACCGCAGCTTATGTAATGGTTAACGGAAAAAGCTTTAAACTACCGGGCACTTTCGTAATTCAGACTGAAATTGCCGGCTCAAACTGGGCTGCCTTGAGTATATCAGAAAATTATATTGTAACATTAAACGGTAAGGATCTCGGACCCGGTACCTTCGGAGTCAGCCTTAATGAAAAAGGCGGACACTATCTCAGCCTTGAAAATAATGTACTTTACCTGAACACATTCTGATAACTGATGGAGGCGGAAAAACTCCGCCTCCTTTTTTCTCATCAGGGGCTGTGTGTGATTGTCTGTTTCAGCATTATGGATTAATGAATGAGTGAGAACGGTATAGTTCCGGTATTATTAGTGAAATGCTCAGATTTTGATCTGTTTACCTTAGATTAGAATTTATATAAGAAACAGAAACCTTTTGTTTACTCAAACTGTGAATTCTCCTGATTATTCTTTACCGTAATCTTAGGCGCAACGTAATATATTCAGTCTTTAGCC
>CAYPMQ010000288.1:0-4575 GCA_964411625.1 uncultured Ignavibacteriaceae bacterium | reverse complement strand
CTGTTAGTTTTGGAGTAAAAGCCCTTGTCACCAATTATCAGAGCTGATGTAATACCGCTCTCAAGAAGACTGAGCTTGAATGATCTGACCTCTCTGATGCTTCCCCCCACGAGCCTGTAATATACGGGCAGGGGTTCATCATCAGTGGAGAAGATGTAGATCATGTTGACCCGGGGACGGTATTCATGCTTTGAGTTGTACCCCGGATCGTTAATGCCGAGAGTGGCTGAGTCGGAGAAGATGTGTGTGGAATCAACAATGAGGCACCTCTGATCACTGAAGAACTCTCTCTTATAGCGCAGTATCTCATTTCTCTTCTCACCCAGAGAAGAAAGAAGCGAGGAGATATTGCGGGAGGAAAGCTTAAGTTCGAGCGAAACACTGCCGAAGGAATTTTCCCAGTGCAAGGGCATCATTTTCAGAGGGGAGTGATGAGTAAGCCTGAGGAAGGAAAGTGCAAGAATCTCCTTCCACACAGAGGGGAAGAATTTTGCAAGAGCAGAAATCTCCTGACCGGCAATTTGCTCAAAGAGGAAGAAAGCGCCGTATTCCTTGATGGCCGGAGGAGTGGATGCCTGTTTTTCAAGTGTACGTTTCGAAGAAGGGACAAAACCGTCTGCTTGAGTGATCTTGCCAAGTAGTTCGTGGGTAATTTTCTTAGCACGTTTTTTCACCGGATCATATTTGCTTGAGATACGGTAAACGTAGTAAACTCCTTTCAGGAGACGAACCTCGGAATGAGGGGGACGATTTTTAGAAACCCAGTCAGGTGCAGCCATGAAATAACTCCGTAAATACGTAATACTAAACTACCATAAAAAAACGATAAATCCAAATGACTTACCGTATTTTTTTATCTTTTTATTACGTATTTTTTAATAGTTACGGATTAAAAGATTCCCTGAGAAAGTTTAGCTGCTTAATGACGGGGGGCATTATATAGGATCTCATTCCGGGAATCATCCGCTTTACGCCCTATGGGAGAAGCGTGATTCACTTCTTGTGAAAAAAGATGAATTCAGAGAAGATCTTCTGCTGAAATACAGACTGTTGTCAGAAGCAGGCGCAGACATCAGCGGTGCAAAGGTATTTCTGCCGCCGTATGAATGGTATAATGATTCAATATCTGTCTGGGCAGAAGAAATGGGTATCAGGCTGATAAACTATACCCCCGGAGTAAGGACAAATGCGGATTATACAATTCCTTCAATGGGAGAAAAGTATTACTCTTCCGGTAAACTTGAGGAGTTATTATTTTCTTACGGGGTACAGAAAAGTCTTTACGGGGCAATTATCCTTATTCACGCCGGTACGCATCCTGAAAGAACCGACAAATTTTATGACCACCTTCAGAATATTATAAGAAGGTTGAAAAATGAAGGATATTCCTTTAACAGATTCTGAAGCAATCCTGTACAACGGCGAATAATTCCCGCTTAATTCAGCTTTTTACACTAAGCAGCTTACGGGCGCAAACTGATGTCTTCCCAAAATCTCCGTTTAGTTTTCAAATGTCTTGATGATTTATATCAGTCTGATCTGAACTGATAGTGCTGTTAAAGCTCAGATTTCACACCGGAAAGACCCATTTTATGAGGTATCGTTCATTCCGGGTCGGCTGAATGCCTGATTACTTTTACTTTTTCCAAAAAAAGAATTAAATTAATTTACACAATTTTTGTAACAATCATCACTAAAACCATGTTCAGACAAAACATTTCATCAGGCACTCCTTCAGAGGAGCAAGTAGGATATTCCAGAGCGGTAAGAGTAGATAATTTCGTTTTTGTTGCGGGAACCACTGCAACAGATGAGAGCGGAAATGTTGTTGGTGTAGGGAACCCCAACATGCAGACCGAATTCATCTTCAAAAAGATAGAGAAAGCTCTTGAAAAAGCGGACTGCAGCCTTGAAGATGTTGTGAGGGTAAGAATGTTTGTTACTAATATTGAAGATGCCGATCAGATTGGTGAGGTTCATAAAAAGTATTTCGGGAAAATAAAACCAGTTGCTACCATGGTTGAAGTTCAGCGGTTATGGCTTCCGGAACATCTGATTGAGATTGAAGTTGATGCGGTAATAAGATAAATTTAATACACGGAAGAATATGAAAAAATACTGGACCCTGGATAGAAAAGTAGCAGTTATAACCGGAGGCACTAAAGGCATTGGCAAGGCAGTGGTTGCTCAGTTTGTCAATCTTGGAGCAACTGTGATCACCATAGCCAGAAGCAGAGAGCATTTAGACCGGCTTAAAGCTGAAGTGGGTGGGAGCATTATCACATTTGAAGGAGATGTTTCAATTAAACAGGACAGAACCGATTTCGTAAAGTTCATTAATCTCAATTATCCCGAGATTGATATTTTTGTCAGCAATGTTGGCACTAATATCCGTAAAAAGGCGATTGAGTACACTGATGATGAATACAACTATATTTTTAATACAAATCTCACCCCGGGTTTTGAGCTTGCCAACAAACTCTCACCCAATCTTGCCCGGGCAAAACAATCATCTGTCGTATTTGTTGTTTCGGTTGCAGGACTTACGCATCTGAAAACCGGGGCACCCTACGGGATGTCAAAGGCAGCCCTGATACAGCTTACACGAAATCTTGCCGTTGAGTGGGCTGATTCAGGAATAAGGGTTAATGCAGTTGCTCCCTGGTATACCAGAACGGAGCTTGTTGAAAAACTCCTTGATGACAAAAAATATCTAAACTCAATTTTGTCAAGAACTCCGCTCAGAAGAGTGGCAGAACCTGAAGAAGTTGCTCTGCCTGTTGCATTCTTATGCATGCCTGCAGCTTCTTATATTACGGGTCAGTGCCTTACAGTGGACGGCGGATTCATGGTTAACGGATTTTCAGACTAATCAGGTGAATAAATGAAATTTCTTTTTATCCTGATAATATTTTTAAGTGTCAGCGTACTGCCCCAGGAAAAGACAATGGTTTTCAGGGGTGCGGTAATCCATACGGTTTCCGGAGAAACCTTTGAAAACGGCGATCTCTGGATTAAGGGTGATAAAATTGAGTATGCCGGTGCTCGGAAAGAAGCCCCTTCAGATGCAGAAATAACCGACGTTTCAGGGAAAGTGATTATTCCTGGTCTTGTTGATACACACTCCCACATCGGCAACGGTGACGGCGGCGACGGGTCATCACCCACACAGCCGGAAGTCAGGATTATGGACAGCATTAATCCACAGAGCGATACCTACAGCAAGGCAAGAGCCGGAGGAATTACCACTGTAAATGTCATGCCCGGATCAGGACATCTGATCTCAGGTCAGACCGTCTATCTTAAGCTGAGGATCGGCAAAACAATAAAAGATATTCTTGTTTGTCCTGATGAAGCCAACGGCATCTGCGGCGGTCTGAAAATGGCGAACGGAACCAATTCAATCAGGGGCGTTCCTTTCCCGGGAACAAGAGGAAAATCTGCAGCACTTCTGAGGGGAATATATCTCAAGGCTGCAGAGTATAAAAAGCAGAAGGAAACTGCAGAATCACCCGATAAAATGCGTGCAGAAGATCTTCAGATGGAGGCTTTGCTTGAGGTTATATCGGGAAAGAGAATAGTCCATTTCCATTCCCACAGAAATGATGATTTACTGACTGCAATAAGAATTCAGCAGGAATTCGGTTTCAGAATGGTGCTTCACCATGTCTCAGAGGGTTGGTTGGTTGCTGAAGAGATCGCCAAAGCTAAAATTCCCTGTTCAATCATCATGATTGATGCCCCGGGCGGTAAGCTTGAAGCAATGAACCTGCTTCTGAAAAACGGCGGAATCCTTGAAAGGGTAGGGGTGAATGTATCCATTCATACCGATGACTATATAACCGATTCAAGACTTTTTCTTAGGTCAGGTGCACTGGCAGTGAGAGGCGGAATGAGTGAAGAAGGTGCGCTCAGGGCTCTTACACTTTCGGGCGCGGAGATGCTTGATCTTCAGAACAGAATCGGCTCTCTTGATAAAGGTAAGGATGCTGATTTCGTGATTCTCTCGGGCAAACCTTTCAGCACTTACACCCGTGTTCTTGAAACCTGGGTTGAAGGTAAAAAGGTCTTTGATCTCATGAATCCCGAAGATAGAAAATATGCTGAAGGCGGTTTCGAGGTTTTCAGGAATCTGTACTATGATCACGTTCATACTGAGCACACTGAGGAGGAGAAATAGCCATGAGAATAAAATGCACTTTTGGAATTCTGGTTTTATTCTGCCTGCAGATTAAGGCTCAGTACGCTGTTAAAGGTGAGCTGCTTTACACTATGGCGGGGGATGTGATCAGGAATGGTGTTGTTCTTATTGAAGCGGGGAAAATAAAGGAAGTGGGCAAAGAGGGGGACATTAAGATCCCCGCGGATTATAAAGTTTACGGTTACAAAGTGGTGACCCCCGGTCTGATTGATGCCAGAACATCGGTGGGACTCTCCGGTATTCTTAATTATGCTCACGATCAGGATCAGCTTGAAAAGTCGGACGCGGTTCAACCGGAGCTCAGGGCTTTTGATGCGTATAATCCCAAAGAGGATCTTGTCACCTATTTAAGAAATCTCG
Organism: uncultured Ignavibacteriaceae bacterium; assembly: GCA_964411625.1. Lineage (GTDB taxonomy): Bacteria > Bacteroidota > Ignavibacteria > Ignavibacteriales > Ignavibacteriaceae > JABWCA01. The sequence goes on along the minus strand of CAYPMQ010000288.1, from coordinate 14 downwards.
GCGTTACTACCATT
>CAYPMQ010000287.1:0-4578 GCA_964411625.1 uncultured Ignavibacteriaceae bacterium | reverse complement strand
GTACAGAAATGAATTGCATGGATTGCTTGAGGAAATGATTCCCCGATGAGAATCAAAAATAGGTGTAAAATCTTCTTAGTGGTCAATAATAAAGATGAAAACAAAATGGGGAATCATGCAATAAAAGCAAAGGTAACATTTGGTTTAATCCTGAGCTTGCTAAAAAACCGGTCAATCGCATTGAATATGTTGCTGTTCATAAATTACTTCATTTGATTGTGCCTGAACATAATGAAAGATTTATTTCTCTGCTTGATAATTACTTGCCAAAATGGCATGCGGAGAAAGATCTGTTAAACAGATTTTTTCTTTCAAATGATAAATGGGCTGACTGAGCCTTTCCTGCTTAATGATTTTTTTTTGAATATATATCATTAAATGGGAAGCTCTGAATAATGAATTGTAATATTTCAGTGTTGCTTTGAGAATTGATTTTTGATGGCTAATCTATGTGCAAAGCATTTTTTCTTCAGTTATAAATCCCTGATTCACATATTAAGCCGATAATTAAAAAAATGACCAATTGTTAAGTAAGAAAATTTATAAATGATAAGTATTTATAAAATATTATATATATAACTAATTGTAATATATATAATTAAGTTATCTTTGTGATAAGTAATAGAATATGATAGTGAAAGTATGGGCTCATCTGATCTGCAAATAATAATTCCTGATCCTTCATGGGGAAGTAATCTGGCAAATATCATCCTGGATTTAGAAAAATTACGGTCAAAAAAACTCATCGGTAATGTACCGCCCCATGTTTTTTCGCAGTTGAAAGATATATTCCGGATACTGGAAACCCTGGGCTCGGCAAGAATTGAAGGTAATAATACGACGCTCTCTGAGTATGTTGAAAGAATAATTGAAAGCAGTTCAAAAAAAGATGAGAGTCAGAAAGAGGTTTCAAACCTTGAGTCTGCAATAAAATTTATTGAAGAAAATACTGATGAGCAAACCCCGATTAACCGTGCGTACATTTCAGAACTTCATAAGATCATCACCTCTGGTCTGACACCACCTCCAGGTGGAGAAGGATCAAATACTCCCGGGAGTCTTCGTAAATATAATGTTCATATAAAAAAATCAAATCATACCCCGCCTGACAGCGCTATCCTGCATGATTACTTTGAGGAATTTATAAGATTTATAAATTATCCTTTTCGTGAACAATACCAGCTTCTTATGGCAGCAATTGCTCATCATCGTTTTGCTTATATACACCCCTTTGATAATGGCAATGGAAGAATGGCAAGGTTATTAAATTATGCGATCCTCATAAAGCTTGGATTCAGGGTAAAGAATGGACGTATAATTAATCCATCATCAGTTTTCTATACAGATCGTGATAAATATTACGATATGCTCGGAAGAGCCGATTCTCTTAAAAGTGAAGATCTTTTAGCCTGGTCGGAGTATTTTCTGCTGGGTCTGAAAAATGAAATTAAAAAAATAGATAGTTTGCTCAGCCGGGAATATGTAAACGGAAAAATTCTTTTACCGGCTTTAGATGTTGCTTTAGATCGCCAATATATTACCTCTCCGGAATTTAAAGTTTTGAAACATGTGATTCATCAGGAAGGAATGACTATCAAATCAACGGAATTGGAACATTTAGGCATTAAAGGCTCTGTACAAAAATCACGGTTTATGGCAAAGTTACGAGATAAAAAAATTACACATCCTCTGAAGGACAGTGGCAGAATCTATACAATTTCTTTTGTAAACAGCTATCTCTTGCGCGGAGTTATTAAGAGCCTTCAGGATGAAGGGTTTGTTTCAGATTTTCTGAATAAGAATTAATATCAATTGTTATCTGATCTATAGGGTAAGCATTCCTTTTTCAAGAGTTACGGATACAGTATCTCCCGATATATTCGTGCCCGCATACTGATCTGCTTAAAAACTTCCCGGATAATGAGGCTGATCCGAATCAGGACATGATCATGCAATATGACTAAAGAGGAAGGCTTACTGCAATTCAAACCCCTTCCGATTTCTTGCCCGGGGGATTTAGTACCCAATACACCCGCATCTGTGACCAGACCGGCAAACCGGAATCAATATTTAACAACTTTGAAGCCACAAGGAATTACATTGACTTTCAATATGATGAAAGAGGAAGAGTTAATCAATTCGTTATAATTGCAGGGGAGTTTGTGGAGAAAATGGAAGAAGAATTATTTTATGTCGTAGATAAAAACCTACCTATGGATCTTGCCAGCTACCGGAAAGGTAAATCTGCATTTACGAGTCTTAATGACGGGAGTATTACTACTCATGTATATTTCTCCGAGTATAAATATGATCAGTGGGGAAATCTTACAGAGATAAGATCACGCATTAAGGGAACTGATAAAAACAGGAAGAAGCAGCCTGAAATTTGTGAACTTTACCGGGGTTTAAATATTACTCAAAGTTAAATCAGGTAATATGAACAGGGTATTTAATAGTGTAAAAATCTGTAACTCAGTGCCGTTATTGGCAAGTTTAATATGGATTAAGAATTCTGTTACTAATTTAAGTACTGTTAAAAGCCTGCTAATTCAGAACTGTAATACTGCCTTTAAATTTATCTTGGGGAAGCTTCCCCGGGATAAATTATAAACCCTCTTAAAAAATGACAATAAAATTTCTTGAAAAAGCCTTGAACAAATTACCATAATAAAAGCTATCTTCAAGAACTGTCTGATATTGTTAAAACAACGGCAGACAATTTACTCCCCGTTATTTCCATATAGACCGTGAGAAATGATCTAACTCTTTACCCCACAACCATTTATGTTGATCGAACAACGCTCAACGAACAACGATTGCTACTTCTTCTTTTCCTCAAACACCTTATCTGAAACACCCTTATTGATTTTGTAGTTTGAATATTTCACATAAACTTTGCCGGGGGCTGTATCTTTTCCGTTATCATTTTTCTTTTTTGAGGTATCTCCCGAAAAGCCTCTGGGGAGGTTAAGCTTATTCACCTCGAAAGCGAATACAATTGATACAGGGAGCGGATATTTGGTTTTACCGAGATCGTATTTCAGATCAATGTTAAAAGTACCGTTGGTTTTTGTTGTAGTCTCAACTTTTCTGATAACGGAGTACTTTCTGTCTATCCAGACAGTTGAGAGTATCACGCTTGTGCCGGAGCCCAGCGGAATGATCTTCACAACTGCGCAGTTGAATCCGTCAATTTTCTCATCTTTCTCGTAAAGTGCCGTGTACTTTTCTTTAAGCAGCGAGTTGGGGGAGAAATTAAGTCCCTCTCTGGGCATCAGTGCAAATCCCTCGGCGTCAACTTTAACTTTATCAGGCTGCTTAAAATAGATTTTCGCATTGGTTTCAGGCACTTTTAGGAACTCAACATCAATCACGATGTTGATATCAACTTCATAATCTTTAACCTGATTAAATACATCTTTAACCTGGCTGAGAAGCTTTTCAGGATCATTCTGTGCCGAAAGACTCAGAGCAGCAGATAAAATGAATATCATTGTAAAAAATAATCTTTTCATAGTTCAGTCTCTCTCAGGATACAATATCTTTTTTTCTGAATATATACCATGTAACGGTTACAAGGGCGGTGAAATAAATACCGAGAACTATCAGGGCCGTTTTTATCTCTTCAAACTCAACAGGCTTTTCAAAAACTGCTCTCCATGAATTTGTGTAACTTGTGAAGAGATAAGGTTTGATGTTCTGGAAAAACTCGATATCAAGGGATGAGATGATCAGTAATACGATTATCACAGCCATGGTTGCAACTATAGGACCAATCGCATTTTCAACCATTGAAGAGAAGAAAAACGCAAGTGCGGTTACAACACTCATACTAACAGACGCAAGCCCGTAAGCTAGGAAAAACCGCCATATAATATCATCTGTGGCAAAAATGGTTATATCATTTCTGATAACAATAAGCTCTCCCGTACCGAAAAGTACTATTCCCAGTCCAAGGCTCATAACTGCGAGGAAGAGAACTATCAGATTTGTGTAAACCAGACCTGCAATAAGTTTTGCAAAGAGGATCTCGTTTCTTGAAACGGGTCTTGTTATCAGCATTCTGTAAGTGCCTGAAGTAGCCTCTCCGGCAAGAAGTTCGCCGGCAACAAGTGCTATAAGAAACGGTATGTGTATTGTGAGGCTGCCCAGAACTATATGGCTTATCAGGTAACCGTTTAGAAAATTCCCCACAAAAACGAAAGTGTTGCTTATGTTTCTGGTCAGGAACTCAAGATAATCCTTCCCTTCAACAAGCATCGCTATTTCAATAATGGACACAATTATAGCTATGGTGCCAAAACCTATGTATGTTCTCCATTTGCGGAATACTTTGTAAATCTCAATCTGTATAAGGCTTAACATTATTCCCCTTTCTCTGTAATCTGTAAAAAATACTCTTCAAGAGAGCGGGTTGGTATTATGGCAGAAACTTCAAGCCCGCGGTTAATCATCATTCGGTTAAGTTCAGGAATATCCTGCTTATTCATATATAAAATAACGTTATTGGTAACCACACTTTCAAGTTTATGGCTTATTGAAGATTCTGACAGCAGAGTTTTAAGAGCAGGGGGATCA
>CAYPMQ010000286.1:0-4586 GCA_964411625.1 uncultured Ignavibacteriaceae bacterium | reverse complement strand
CTTCATACTTCATTATGTAAAAATCTGAAAGCGTTACGCTGTGAACCGGTTTTTCGTCTGAATCACCGTTATTGCTCCCCATCAGGAAGGTGCCTCCCTGAATAAAGACCATATCAGTCAGATATGGCAGATGTATTTCTGAATACCTTAAAGTATCATTTCTGCTTACAGAATAATTTATATTAATCATTAACGCAGGTGTTACAAACTGTAATTCATACAACCCGAATTTCATTTTCAAGGATTTGCTGCCCTTAAATCTGTTAATTTCAACCGAATTACTCCTGATCGTACACTCAACTGAATCAGGAGATATGATAGCAATAACAGCTGTTGTAAGGGAATCAAGAATATCATCTATGCTAATATTTTCATCTTTTTCAAATAAAAAGTAATCATCATAAAAGAAATAATTATTATAAAACCCAACGCCATAACTACCCGGGCGCAGCTGAACCACTTTATTGCCGCCCGTTAATTCCTGGATTTTATGATAGTTTTTATAAATGACTGCATTTACCGTATCAGGCATATCAAAAGTTACGGTTACTTTTTTATCGGTTTGTTCAGGAGGTATAAGAGTATCACATGATGAGAAGATGAAAGTTAATGATACTATGACTAATATAATTCCTGCGTGGAAGCCATGTGCATAAAGTTTCATAAAATAATCCAGAACACCATTGATAAATTTCTTTTTACAAGCAAAAGAGATTCTTTTTGAATCTGACAAAATCATTTAGTTCTCACCAGTCTTAATCCTGTATTATCCCTTGTTATTTCAGGATCAGAATAAGTTCTGGTTCTTGTCTTTAAATTACTGAGATCATCTGACCAGCCGCCGCCTCTTACCACTCGCACTGTCCCGTTATCCGGACCAACAGGGTTATAAACCATACTTCCCGGATAACCGCCATACCAGTCCCAGCACCATTCTCTTACATTACCGCTCATATCATACAGACCTGCCGTATTTGGCTGTTTTAATCCTGTCAGAGAAGTGCTGCCACCGGCATTAATCCGGTACCATGCAACCCCGGCCGCGTTATTGCTGCCGCTATAGGTAAGGTTTTCATCATGTATACCACCCCTTGCGGCAAACTCCCATTCTGCTTCTGTGGGCAGCCTGTAACCATTTTTAGTAATATCCATAAAGACACTTGAGCCGCTTATCACATACACATTCGCCAGTCCCTCTTTTTCACTAAGCTTGTTGCAGAAAATCACTGCATCAAGCCATGAGACGGTTTCAACAGGAAGTCTGTCATTTCCAGGGAACGAAGATGGATTACTCCCCATTACACTTTTCCAGAGACCCTGCGTTACTTCATAGGGATCAATATAATAATCATTGAGCACAACTGAGTGTTCAGGATACCCGGCAAGTGAGTTATTGTCACCCTGTGTGAATAATCCGCCTTGAATATATTTTAATTTCAATCCCGCCAGTTTGCTGAATGTGATTGAAGTATCTGTACGGACATTAAATTTCAGTTCAATATTGGTACTGTTGCCTGAAAATCTCAGATCATATCTTTTCCTCATAAGTCTCAGTATTCCGGATCCTCTGAATTCAGAAATTAAATTCAGATCTGACTTTATTTTCACCATTATGCTGTCAGGAACGATAAAATTTATCACAGATGTTTTCTCAGTCAGTATCCGGTTGTAACTAAGGCTGATATCGCTCTGAAGATCAATGAGTGTGTCAGCAGTGAAATGATTATTCAGAAAATTCACATTATAAATGCCCTTCAAAAACCAGAACAACCCGCCGGAAGTAAACTCTTTAATGACAGCACCTGAATGAATGACCCTCACAAGAACACTGTCTGGCACTATAAAATCTATTAAGGCACATTTTTTCTGCCTCAGATCACCGTATCTGACTTCTGATGCCCTGTCAAGATTAATCAGAGTATCCAGCGTCAGGTAATCATAGGTTAAATGAATTTTATAAATTCCTTTTTTGAGCCTGACGGTTCTGTCTCCGCTGAACCCTGTAACCTCGTCTTTTCCGGAATATATTTTTATATTTACCGAATCCGGAGCTGTAACAGTCAGATTTGATGTCGTCAGAGAATCAATTATATTATTAAAATTGAGTACCCCGCTTTTACTTACCTGAAGATTCTCTGCATAAGAAAAGTAATCAGTATAAAACTCAATGCCATAACCACCCGGCCTTAAAATTACTGTTTTATTGCTTCCCGTGAGTTCATAAAGCTGTTTGAAATTCCTGAAAATACGGACATTCACGGTATCCGGGACATCAAAAGTGGTTTTATATTTTATATCAGAAAACTCAGGAGTGGTCAGCTCATCACAGGATGAGTAAAGAAGCACAAATAAGAGAATCACAAAATATTTAATTTTGATAAAAATCTTTTTCACCGGAAACTCTTAAAAACTGAAACCGGTGGTAAAACCAAACGCTGTTGTACCATCTGATCCTAAGCCGTAGGAATAATATGCTCTGAGATTAAGGTTCAGGAAAGGGAAAATCTGAAGAAATCCACCAACACCGGCCGTAAGCGATATGTTATTTGCGGAAAATGATTTCATATCCTGCCCTGTTATTTCATAATCATTATAAACCGAGGCAAATTTTATCTGTGAAAACTCAGTGCGGGTATTTATAAAATCTGCACCAATAAAAGGGATAATCTTTTCCCAGAATAAGACGGGATGAACTTCAATGCCTGCTTTGATCAGGGTCATTGTAAAAAGAGATTCATCATTATTAAAGGTATTCTTCATTGCGGTTGATATCCAGCCGTTAAGATAACCCGCTTTGGCGGTAAGAAAATACCATGAAAACCTGTATTCACCACCATACATAACGGAAGAACCATCAAAGTACACCGGATAGGCAGATGCAGTAGTGAACAGGTTCCTTGAGAAATTTGTCAGTTCTGATCTTGCGCTCAAAGTATGATTCTTCATCAGTTCCGCAATTCTGTAGCTGCCGGGATAAATAAGTCTTACGAATCTCCCTTCTGATTTAACCATTTCAAAACTGATATCACGGATCTCCTTATCAACAGTCAGATTGTATGTAATGGGGTCATAACCCGCCAGTTCACCTGTTACTGAATATGATCCGTTTTCAACTTCAAGGGGAAGATTCAGTGGCAGAGTTCCTGTGTATTTTCCATTCACGCTTATAATGGTTCCGGGTGTGCCGGTAATCCTGAACTGTGAATTCTGCTGCAGTTCTATATTAAATTCATAAACGGGGTTTACTATTATCTCCTTCAGGGTTTTTGTTGTGTATGAAGGGTAGCGTATTTCCAGGGTGTACTCGCCCGCATTCAACTTCCCGACAAATGGTGTTATTCCGAGGAGCTTCCCATTGGCCAGAATTTCTGCTCCTGAGGGGGAAGAGTTGATCCGGAGTTCTGAAATTATGGGATCAGGGGTCCAGTCAATAAAGATGCTGTCAGGAGGCCATGCCGGCTTTATTATTGTTTCCCTTGCAAAAGGTTTATAATAGGGATGTTCAATTGTTATTTTATAGCTGCCGGTATCAACCCGCCTGTAATTCTCATAAGAGCCATCAGATACTCTGTATCCGTTAATGGTAAATTCACCCTGAACAGGATTTGTAATACGTAAAAAGCCGTAGGCTGCTGAAAGATTAACCGAGAACTCGTTATTTCGGCTGCCCTGCACTATTAAGGTTGTATCCAGACTGATGTGACCCGGATAAGAAAAGGAGAACTCATAAGTGCCGGTTCTGAACTCCTTAAGTGTTGCCGGAGTGGTGTAGATGGCTCCCGGAATACCTTTAACGGTGAACTGAGCCCCGGCAGGATTACTTTTAACCGTAACACCGGAATACTCCAGTTCGGTATTTATTTTCTGTTCAATCTTATAGTATAAAACCTGTCTCTGCTCTGTTGGCGGTATATTCATAAGCCCTTCAAGGAAGCCCCTCTTTTTAACTTTGATAAACTGCCGCTCGGGATAAATAATCAGTGTATATGTTCCGCTTACATCATCTGTCAATATTTTAACGATGCCATCGGTGTTGGAGTCAAACTTGAGGTCGGCAACAGATGAATAGATGATTATCGCCGCCTTATCAGGGTGTGAGGTAAATATAGGAATCACCTCCGGCGCAGGCTGCGGGGTTATTACAAATTCATTGAGCTGCGCAAAAATGAGTGATGTAAAAAAGAGTGATATTATCACCCCTGATAAAACTTTAGGTATCATAAAATTAAAAGTTTTATTATCTGATTTTTAAATTAATTATTTTCAGAATTTAAATCAAGCGATTCAGAATTAGCGCCGATTATGAAAAAATGAATTTGCAGCAGGTATTGTCAGAAACTGCAAAGCTTTTAGTTTTTAATTCTTACAAGCCTGAAATATAAAAAATCAAATGACTTTCTTTTTTCCTTTCATGTTTATTAACCAACACAGACTTTTAATTACTTCGCTGTCCTCACTGCCCGGAAACCAAGATCCCAGATCCTGAGATCGGGGTCGTCGCCGGAGCGATCCGTCATCCCGAGGAAACCGTCGTCGTAGCTCCAGCTCCCGCCCCGGTAGACACGGTAACTGCCCGAGGGAGGGCC
>CAYPMQ010000285.1:0-4589 GCA_964411625.1 uncultured Ignavibacteriaceae bacterium | reverse complement strand
ATTGTTTCAACGGGTACACAGATCTCTGCATGGATACCCACGGGCAGCCTTTCATCAACTGACGAGGGATATGCAGGCCCGTTTAATCTCGGGTTTAATTTCAAATATTACGGTAATGTCAAAACACAGATTTACGTTTCAACCAACGGTTTCCTTTGTTTCGCTCCAGTGACATCCAATGCATACTCCAATACCAGCCTGCCCCATAATGCAACTCCAAATGAAATAATATCACCTTTCTGGGATGATCTTGATGCAAAAGCGCCGGGTACCGTTCACTATAAACAGGACGGCAACAGGTTTGTTATACAGTGGACTAATTATCAGAGATACAGCGGCACTGCAAGTTATACATGGCAGGCAGTACTCTATTCAGGCGGTAAGATCCTTTTTTATTACAAAAATATGACAGGGACTCTGAACAGTGCAACAACAGGTATTGAAAATTCTGACGGAAGCATAGGTCTGCAGATGGCTTACAATGCCAATTATGTTAAAAATAATCTGGCAGTTAAACTTTCGGCAGATCCTGAGTGGCTGATAACAAACGGTAATCTTCAGGGAACATTAGGTCAGGGTAATTCTGCAGCGGTTATAGTCAGAATAGTTACTGAAGATTTTCCGCTTGGCAATTACTCAATGGATATGGTGGTGCACAGCAACTGCGGGCTGAATCCCCTGGTAACAGTTCCTGTATCGCTCACTCTTTCACCAATTCCGGTTGAGTTAATATCGTTTGATGCCGAAGTAATCCGGGACGAAGTTAAACTGACCTGGGAGACAGCAACCGAGGTTAACAATCTCGGGTTCACGGTTGAGAGAAAAGAAAATGGGAAAGCAGCATGGTCAAATGCCACATTTATTGAAGGAAGAGGAACAGCAACAGATAAAACATCATATCTGTATTCAGATAAAAATCTGAGGCCGGGTGTATATCAGTACCGTCTTAAACAGACAAATTTAGACGGAACATTCAGTTACAGTAATGTTCTCAGCGCTGAGGTCGGAATCCCCGCCGAGTTTGCCCTGTATCAGAACTATCCGAATCCGTTCAATCCATCCACAATTATAACCTATGCAGTACCGCGTCAGGAGAATTCATCTATGATAACTGTATCATTAAAAATATATGATGTAACGGGAAATGAGATTGTGGTTCTGACCGATGCCCCGCACGAGGCCGGTGTCCATAAAAAGGAATTTAATGCGTCAAATCTTGCAAATGGCATCTACCTTTGCAGAATGACAGCCGGGAATTTCACATCTGTGATTAAACTTTTACTCATAAAGTAAACTCCCTCATTTCATATCTGCAGCGGGCATGTGTCTGCTGCAGATATGCAGATCTGAACACCACATTTTATTTTACCGGAGCGGATTCTTTATGTGAAAGGACCAACCTGCCAAAGGAATTATAACTGCTCCCGCAAGCCGGATTGATCATAAAGCCGCTTTTCAGAACTGATTTGTTTTAAGCTGGTGAGTAAGCAGGAGAACAAAATGCAAAAAAAGACCCGGTGTAAGTCCGGGTCTTAATTATTTCTCAGGCTGTTAACTTTATTAAGCAGAAGGTTTTATTTCATCAAAATCATCTTTTTGATATCAGAAAAACTGCCTGCTTCAAGCTTGTAGAAATAAATGCCGCTCGTCAGAGATCTTCCGTCAAATTTAACAGTGTAATTTCCCGGGGTCTTGTAACCGCTGAAAAGAACTCCGATTTCTGTACCTGTGATATCAAAAAGCTTTAATGATACATTTTCGGCGGCGGCAACTGAAAAGCTGATAGTGGTTTCAGGATTGAAGGGATTAGGATAGTTTTGTCCCAGACTGAATTTTGCCGGAATATTTTCTTTCTTTTTTGTGCCTGTTGGTTCGGGGAAAGTGACGGATGGGAATCCCGTAACCGAATATTCTTTTGCGAGAAGTCTTTCAAGCCATGAACTCTCAAGGTCTTTATCAACATCATAAACTGATAAAAATGCTCCGATTCTTCTGTTTAAAGGAAGCGTGAGTTCTGAGGTCTGAAGATCAATAATCATCTCATAAACTGCATGCCCCGCCGTATTCCCGATTGCACCAGAAACTCCGGTCGGGTTAACTGTACCCTGTGCAAAACCAAGGGCAGTATATGGGAAAAATGCAATTTCAACACCCGATCCGTCTTTTCTTAGTCTGAAGAAACCTTCGGTATTCTGCTGATAGCTGAAGTCACGGTTTTTATCAAAGGCGAGTATTAAGTAATCATCTGATGATAAAGCCGAGTCATTAAAAGCATCAACTGCAATATACAGCTTCTGACCGGCAACTTTAAGCCATGCATCTGCCCAGTAGCCGTTTCTTGTGAGTACTATCTTCTTTGCATCCGCATATTCATTCTGATTAATGATGCCATCAGCAACGGGTACCACCAGTGATGATGGGTTAAGAATAAGCGAATCCGTCTGGCTGTATCCTATACCAAACTCCACAGGGGTGATATCAGTTTCATAATTTGAATCATAAACTGCGCTTACACCATAGAAATAATTTGTAAGCGGAGTTACTGTCATATCACTGTATGAAGTAACGAGCTGATTAAGGATCAGATTTGCCGGCTCCTTAACATTTACAGGAGATTGTGACTTATAAAGCTTGTATCCTTTTACTGCTCTGCCGATTGATGTAAGTCCCGGCTGGCCAGTAAGCTTCATTTCATCAAGATATATTATGATATCTTCGGCGGTTGCCCTGAATCCGAGATAAATGTTCCGGTTTATGTATTGTGAAAGATCAACTGTCACAAACTTCCAGACAAGATTTGAATCAGCGAGATACTGAGGATCAAAAGTCCTGACAATTGATGTGAAGGAAGCAGTATCCTGACCGGTTAAAGAAACTTTGAGGTAGCTTGAATAGGGGTTCCCAAGTGCATAAGCAGTCTTAAGCCAGAAACTAAGCGTCGGTTTCTCGGGAGTCACGAATATCTTTCCGGAGATAAGCCAGTCAGTAACCGGTGCTCCGGGAGAGTAAACATCAAACTTAATGCATTTGGCTCCGCCTTTCGGGAGGAAGCCGCTTTCAATCCATGCAGAAGGCTGACCAGCAGGTGGAGAGGTTTTCCATCCGGCGGGAACACCGTTTTCAAATGCCTGATCAAACTCACCCGGCACCACCCATGAAAGATCAATTCTGTCATCGTATTTGCCTTTTGAGACATTAAACCCTGTGGGTGGAAGCTTCACAATGAGTCCTGTATCTGCAATTGTTACTGCAGCTACTGCAGAATCCTGACCGCCGCTGCTTTTTACAATAATTGTTCCTGCCCCGGAGAGATTTGCCCTGAATCCTGCTGAATCTCCGGTTGTTTCAAAAGTGCCGAGATTTGCAGGGCTGACACTCCACTGATATGGTTTAACTCCGTAGTTGCCCTTGAAATAAACAAGGTTTCCAACCAGAGTGTTAACATTCAGCGGTGAAATTGTAATGGGAAGAACAACAGCCTGGTCAATAACAGTGTTAATTCCCGCGTTGTAATGCCCTATCCATTTTTTATTATCGGGAGCAACATAAATTGCCGTCATGTCGGTACTGAGAAGGGGAGAATTGCCTGTGCTGTAAGTAGTGATATTCTGCCCGTCAATCACTTTCAGTCCGTAAGAAGATGCTCCGGCTGAAGCAATCCAGATTTTCCCGTTCGCATCTTTTGCCATGGCTTTAGAATAGCCGCCAAAATTCATTGGCGTGAAGGTATTACCGTCATACTTGTAAGTGTCATTATTATCCGATGCATAAACAATATTGTTATTATCTACGGCAACACTGTAAAAAAGACCGCCTTTGAGTCCGAGTTTGGTTGTGCCGTCGTAAACAAAAAGGCTGTCATAAGTGGTGTAATATATTTTACCGTCAGGAGCCTGAGCAATACTCTGGCACCAGCCGCCTCCTATTCTGCTCCAGTTGTTATCGGCAATTCTCTTGAAGAATCCCGTACCCGAGCCTCCGTATATCTGCCCGTCTGCAGCCTTAAAGAATGTTTTTATATCACTGCTGCCGATAATTTCAAATGTGCCAATCCATGTAATTGAATTAGCTGCAAAATCATAAACATAAAGTCCGCCAAGCAATGCGGAAGATTTCACGGCGATATATAATTTGCCGTCAAAAGCAGCAATTGCAGTAATTTCATAATAATTACCACCTGTGGAGGGCAGTGAAGAATTTTTTGGAAAAGCAATAAATGATGAGCCGTTATACCCGACTACACCTTTTGTTCTGGTACCTATCCATACGGTACCGTTAGCGTCACTTGTAATACACCGAATCTCGTTATCTGCGAGTCCGCTTGATGAAGTGTAACTGTTCCACGTCTGCGGGAATAAAAGATTGGTGAGTCCTGATATTAAAATAAAAAGAATTGGTTTTATCAGTTTCATAAAGATGATAGTTTTACATAATGAATTAATTATCCTTCAGAAAAAATTTCTGTATCATTAAAGATAAAGGAGATTCGCTGATTTTCAGAAAAAATAATTTTCATCGGTCAACTTTTATGGGTGAATGGCGGGAACTAAAAAAGGGGTGTGTAAATTCATTTAAGAGAACATCAGTAA
>CAYPMQ010000284.1:0-4613 GCA_964411625.1 uncultured Ignavibacteriaceae bacterium | reverse complement strand
GTATTTGCTTGAGATGCAGTAAACATAGTAAACTCCTTTAAGGAGGCGAACCTCAGAATGAGGGGGACGATTTTTAGAAACCCAGTCAGGAAAAGCCATGAAATAACTCCGTAAATACGCAATACTACACTACTATAAAAAAACGATAAATCCAAATGACTTACCATCTTTTTTTATCTTTTTATTACGTATTTTTTATTAGCTACGGATTAAATTCTATCTTATTTATTTTCAACTACTTACAGCTTTGAGGCGTCAAACTCGGGAAAATTATCAGGTCTCTCATTTACAGTGACTTGAAAGATGAAGTAATTGAATCCGGACTTGAGGGATTCAGATACTATTCCCTGCTGATAAATCAAGGCGGCTTCATTGTCAGAATCGGATACCGGGTACACTTGATAGGAATTACCGTGAAGGAAATACTTGTCGCAGATGAGAGAAATGCAAAAGACTATTTTGATGTAAAAACAAACATAATAAGAATACTTGCAGGGAGCAATTTTTCAGATTTCAGTATTCTGCATAAAACTGATCAAAATAAAAAACAATTAACCCCACTGAACGTAATCCCTCGGGGCTATGTCTCAGTCCCTTACTTTTCATTCATCTCTGAGACAAAATGAGTTTATAATCTTTGTACTTCCCGGTTCAACTACTGCATTATTAAAACTATGGTTCACAATAATATCACCATCCGCATCATAATATCTGATTTCGATATCGTAAATTCCTGGTTCAAAATAGAGTGAAGAATAATACAATTCTGCCGGCAGCAGCTCTCCTCCTCTGAGATCCGCTGATTCTGAAGCATCAGCAAGAAGATTGACCAGAATTGAAATGATCCGGCCCGGCCAGAACCCGCCTGCTTCTGAAACACCATCGGTTATTATTGCTGCGCCTATAGATTTAAGAAAAGCCCTTAGTGCCGTTTTGGTATAGATAAACTGCTTTTCCTGTTCGAAACCGTTAATTGCAGCACCTGAAAAATCATAAGCGCTGTCAATCTCAGCCACTTTCACACCGTCAGCATAGATTTCAACTCTGTCAGCTCTGCTTTTTCTTTCGCTAAGAGAAGGGAAATAAAACTTAATATTATATCCCTTCGTAAAAAAGGGTGACGGCAGAATAATAGTTCTTCCAACCGATGGTCCGGAGATAATTATATACCCGTCATAAGAAGTTATTCTTGCTCCTGTTTCTATTTTCTCGGGCATTAAACCGGAATAAGCAAAAAATGCCACGTTAACCTGCTCCGGCGAAAGTTCCAATGTGCTGTCATTTTCAGCGGGATCAATCCTGTCAGGTTTTTCCTTTCCCCTGGAATCAGCAGCTTCTTTTGCAATTTCCCGCAAAAATTCAATAAGTTTAGCCTCCCCTGCAGATTCAGCCCTTACAGAGTTTATTTCTGAGATATCAGGAAACTTAATCTGAAGGGAATCCATGACGGAGCTTTCAATCTTGCTGTACCAGTTATCATATTCTTCTTCAATTAAAGGGTGTTTTTCAAGTTTTTTTATGGCTTCGGTGAATTTCCCGCTGCTCATTAAGGAAATTATCTGAAATTTATCTGCCTGTATTGCTTCATAGGCGGGGGAATAATAAGAAGAGTAGTTATCATTCAGAAAAAAAGAGACTGCCTCACCACCTGCGTCATTTCGGATAATTTTTTCTGTGATATTTCTGCTCTTTGCAAAAAGTTCGTAACTTTCCGCATATCTGCCTGAATAAAATGATATAATGGCAAGGTCAAGAAATCTGAGCGCAGAATCCTGAGGTCCGTATAAATTTGCTGTTTGATCAGAATTCATCCTTTTGTAAGCCTGTTCAAACTCTCCGCCCGAAAGCAGTTCTTTAATCTCATTATGCTCATGTTCCAATGGGGTAAACCCACCGCAGCCTGTGAACAGAACGGAAAGAATCAGAATCAGAAAAGTGCCTGCTTTTTTACTGTCTTTCATAATATGATGTCAGTTAATTTAACATAAATTTATTAACTGCATTTTTGACGTTTCAAATCAGCAATATTTCTTAAGGCAGGATGAAAATTCAAAAACTTTATCAGAATTCGAGATAAATAAAGGGTACCTGCTGAGTGCCGACTACCTGGTAAATAATTATAACAATCACCGCAAAAGCTGCAGCTTTAAAAACCCAGTTAACTTTTTCAGAGAGTTCAATAACTTTTTCTCCGAATCCTGACGGTATGAACTGAAGTAGAAATCCGGTAATCATCATGATAAAAGGTGCTGAGTAAACTGCATACCATTTCCCAAAGAGGCTGAAGTCAACCGTGAACGCGCCGTTGAGTATTTCAAGAGCAGTACTTGTATCGGGAGATTTAAAGAAAACAAAACTGACTGCAACTATGTGGAAGGTAATGAACGCCTGAGCGAAACCGAATAACCAGCCTGGGATTTTCTTTGATAATTTTTCTCCGGATTTTCTTGTGAAAATATCAAAGCATATTGCAGTACCGTGTATTAAACCCCAGATTATGAATGTGAGTGCTGCACCATGCCATAAGCCTGAGAGCAGAAATGTGATCATAACTGCAAGCACGATACCTGATGTTCCCAGTGTTCTGAACCTGAGTGTAAGCGGATCAAACAGATAATTTTTAAGCCATGCGTAAAGAGTGATATGCCATCGCCTCCAGAACTCGGATATGGTTTTGGATACAAACGGCATGTTGAAGTTGTTTTCCAGCCTGAACCCCATCAGAAGAGCCAGACCGAGTACTATATCAGTGTAACCTGAGAAATCGAAATAAATCTGAATCACAGCTCCGTAAGCCGCAAAGAACTTATCAATTGATGTATATACCGAAGGTGCATCATAAACTCTGTCAACCATATTCACTGCTATGAAATCGGCAATGACAAGTTTTTTGAAAAATCCTGTTGCAAGAAGAAATATCGCAGTGGATATATCTTTTTCTGTCAGGATGATTTTTTCTTTTAGCTGAGGTATGAGATCTCTCGCAAGGGAAATAGGTCCGGCTATAATGTTCGGGAAAAATGCTACGTAAGTAAAATAGTTGAGGAAACTGTTTTCGGCCTCTTCCATTTCCTCTCTGTATAAGCCGAGTGTATAACTCATAGTCTTGAAAATGTAATAGGATATCCCAACGGGTGCAGCAATCTTAAGAATTGTGCTATCGAAAAGGCCAATGAAGAACCCGGCGTATTTAAAGTACCCCAGCACTCCGAGATCAATCAGTACCGAAATTGTTACAAGAATACTTTTGCGAGCCTGCGAAATTGTTCCTGCAATCCCTTTTCCGATAATAAAATCACTTATGGCAATGAATATCAGGATAATTACAGCCTCACCCGCAATTTTATAATAGAAGAAAAGTGAGAAAACCAGTAAAACCAGGTTTCTGATTTTTACATTACCGTTAACTATAACGTAAATTACGTAAAAAAATGAAAACAGCGCTGTGAAGAGAACGCTGTTAAACAGGAGCGGATCAACTTTAGAATATTGTAATAACTGAAGGAATTCCAATTTATTTCTCTATTTGGAAAGTCGTTTATAAATTTTAAGCGTCTTGCCTGCAATTATCTTGTTTCCGGAAAGGCCGTTCCAGCTCATA
Source organism: uncultured Ignavibacteriaceae bacterium (assembly GCA_964411625.1). Lineage (GTDB taxonomy): Bacteria > Bacteroidota > Ignavibacteria > Ignavibacteriales > Ignavibacteriaceae > JABWCA01. The sequence goes on along the minus strand of CAYPMQ010000284.1, from coordinate 1,012 downwards.
AGATCACTTACAGGCACATTATAGGTTTTTGAAATTGAATCAAGAGTATCCCCTTTCTTAATAGTGTAAAGCATGGGGGGGTCTTTGGAATAGACAATTTTTTCATCTTTTTTAGTTTCGGCAGGTTTGTTTGTTTTCTGAGGTGATGTTGAATAACCCCGGGCATTTTTCTGAGCATAAATCAGCAGTGATTTACCGGCTGTTATTTTATCACCCTGTATCCCGTTCCAACCCCTTATTTCATCTGCACTCACCCCGAAAAGTCCTGCAATTTTACCGAGATTATCACCGCTCTGTATTGTGTAATATATTTTGGTGCCTTTACCGGAAGAAGTGTTATCTTTTTTCCTGTTATCCGGAGCAGCCGTTTTGTTAGAATTCGGTTTATCTGTGGTCTTGACGGGATTATTAGCTGCTGCAGAGGTTGGCGCGGAGTTAGCGCCTCCCGAAGTGTAAATTACAAGGAAATTACCTGCATATATTCTGCTTGTCCTTAGGTTGTTCCATGACATAATCTGTGCATTAGTGACGCCATATTTCAGGGCAATGCCACCCATTGTTTCACCGGATGAAACACGGTGATAGATCTTGCTGCCTTCGGTTCCTGCACTGCCGTATGTATATTTTTTACCGGAAGCGGAAACATCTGCCGCTGTATTCAGATTCGTTGCGGCAGGCTGATTCCATGAATAAAGCAAAAGAACCTGACCTGGATAAATAGTTTCTCCTGTTATGCTGTTCCAGGATTTCAGTTCATCAACCGTTACCCCATATTTAGCAGCAATCCCTGCAAGCATATCACCTTTTTTAACCTTGTAAAATGTTTTTAGTCTGCCGTCAGGCGCTGCGGCTGCATTATATGTAAAAGCGGGGGCTGAAGGTTCCAGAATTTTATTTTCGACTATCAGTTTGTCAAGTTTTTCATTTTTAAGGTAACTAAGCATCGAACCCAGTATTGCATTAAGGAACAGTTCACCTTTTGTAACATAACCGGCAAACTGAAGATGAAGCC
>CAYPMQ010000283.1:0-4646 GCA_964411625.1 uncultured Ignavibacteriaceae bacterium | reverse complement strand
TTAAAGCTGCCAAGCATGAAGCTGCCCTGTTTTGCGAGCACCCCCACCACCTTGAAGTCAAGTCCCGATATTTTAACTGTCTTGCCTACGGCATTTCCTCTGGGGAAAAGACCCTCTGCAATTTCATAGCCAAGAACACAGACATACCTGCTGCCGCGTCCCTCAATATCATTGAAGAATCTTCCGTTCTCAAAGGTGAAGTTCTTTGTATCAATATATTCAGCAGTGGTACCGCAAAGAAAGACATTTTCGATCGAATTCTCCTGGTATTTCACTGTTTCCATTGACCAGAGGGTCGGAGCAATTGCACTTGCAAGTTTGCTGAGCTGCTGAAACTGCTCAACTTCAGCCATTGAAATGTTCGGTCTTTTTCTGATCTTCCACCATTCGGTGTTGCTGAACCATTCCCATTTATCGAGGTAGAGAACGTCCGCGCCCAATGAACTGATACCCTGTTCAAAAGAGTTATCTATACCCTTTATAGCAGTTGACATAAGCACAACCGACGCTACACCGATAACGATACCAAGCGTGGTGAGAATTGTTCTCACTTTGTTAGCCCTCACTGCCCTCAGGGCAATAAGGAATGCTTCTTTGAACTCATAGATCAGCACTTTCATAATAAACCTGCCTCTATGTTAAATTTACTTTTACTTTAGGGAGTGTACGGTTCAGAATCTCCTCGTCACTCTCTATAAGTCCGTCCTTGATTCTTATAACTCTTTTTGCATGCCGGGCAATATATTCCTCATGAGTAACAAGAATCACGGTGTTACCCATCTCATGAATCTCATTAAAGAGCGCCATGATTTCCTCACCGGTTTTGGAATCGAGGTTACCTGTGGGTTCATCTGCAAGAATTATTGCGGGTCTGGTAACCAGAGCTCTGGCAATTGCAACTCTCTGCCTCTGCCCTCCGGAAAGTTCGTTGGGCTTGTGGTGTGATCTTTCACCCAGCCCCACTTCCTCAAGGGCTTTTTTTGCGCGTTCTTTTCTTTCATGTGAAGGAACGCCGGCATAAATAAGGGGGAGCTCAACGTTATGAAGAGAATCAGAGCGCGCCAGCAGGTTAAAGGTCTGGAATACAAACCCGATTTCCTTGTTTCTGATGGCTGCAAGTTCATTATCACTCATGTCACTCACACTCTGGCCCTTGAATTCATACTTGCCGTGTGTGGGGGTGTCAAGACAGCCGAGCATATTCATCAGAGTCGATTTTCCGGAACCTGACGGACCCATTATTGCAACATACTCGTTTTTGTTAATCTGAAGCGAGACATCACGCAGTGCATGCACCTCCTGATTACCAACCGTGTATATTTTGGCAATATGTTCTATATTAATAATGTTCATAAAGCAATCTTCTCCGGGTGTTAAGTTATAAGTTATCCGTTATTTTCCGCCTGCGGGAGGTGCACCGCCGCCATTGGTCTCAACTTTTACGAGGGCTCCCTCTTTCAGTTCTCTGGATATTGCTTTATAACTTCCCGATACTATTTCGGTTCCTTCTTTCAGTCCCGATTTAATCTCGATATAATTGTCATCGCTGATACCTGTTTCAACTTTAATAACTTTTGCTTTCCCGCCCTCAACGGTAAATACGATTTCCTGAATCTTTTTGTCGTTTTTCTTTCCGTTGCCGTTTACCACGGGGGTGCCGCTCTGAGGCTGTTCAGCCGGCATGTCTTCTCTTGCAGTTACTGACTGAATCGGGATGCTGATAACGTTTTCAACCGTTTCAACTTCAATTGACGCGTTGCATGACATGCCGGGTCTCAGGTTTTTATCGAGATCTATAAGTTTTACTCTTACTTCAAAGTTAACCACCTGCTCCTGTGTACCTATACCTGACTGAATAGCGCTGTTGCCGATCTCAGTCACGATACCTCTGAAAACCTTATCACCGTAAGCATCAACTTTAATTCTTGCAGTATCACCTTTTGAGATGTAGACTATGTCGTTTTCATCAACCTCAACAATTGCTTCCATATTTGAAAGATCAGATATGGTCATGATATTTGTACCCTGGCTGAATCCTGAACCAAGTACTCTTTCACCTTTTTCGATGTTGAGCTGGGTAACAGTACCAGAAAGGGGTGAAAGAATTGTAGTTTTAAGAAGCTGCTCGTTTGCTTCTCTTACCGCTGCAGCGTTCTGCATTACATTTGCATTTGCTGCATCATATCCTGCTTTTGCCTGCAGATAAACATTTTTGGATGCTTCGAGCTCTGAGTCTGAAGCCAGTTTTTTTGTATGAAGTTCCTTTATTCTGTTATAGTCAAGGGTTACCTTGTTTAATTCTGCATCTCTCATTGCGAGTGAGGCTCTTGCTGATTCAAGCGCTGCTTCTGCTCTCTGTTTTTGTGAAAGATAGATATCTGCTTTGATTTTAACGAGCACCTGACCCTGCCTTACAGAATCGCCGTCTTTCACGGGGAGATCAACAACTTCACCCGTTACTTCAGGATTAATAACAACCTTGAATTCAGACTGGATCTTACCTGTTGCGGTTACTGTTTTTGTAATTGATCTTTTTTCTGCCTTTGCCAACTGTACAGGTATAATTTCCTCTTTACCGCCCTGTGCTATTACAAGCCCGATTATGATAACCAGTAAAACTCCGAGTGAGCCGAAGATTATTAATTTCTTTTTCGATTTCTGACCTTTAGCCATGATTTAATACTCCCGGTTAAATATTTAGTTTAAAGCACCACGGTCAATGGTACCGATGTAAAATTCTAACTGCTGTTTCAGTACAGTGTACTGGATTTTTGAATTTATGTAAGTGGTAAGCGCATCAAGATAGTCTGAGTTGGCTATAAGCACATTTAAAAGTGTGGTTGAGCCGAGTGTATATTTCTCTTCTTCAATCTTTCTGTTTTCTTCTGCCGCTTTTACATTGCGTACCGATACTTCAACCTGCTTAATTGAAAGTTCGAGGTCAAGCACGGTCTTCCGGAGCTCTCGTCTGATCTGGCGCTCGAGATCTCTGATATCAATTTCAACGTTCTTTTTCTGGATTTCCGCAAGCTGAACCCTGTTGGTTACACTGAAGCCTGAAAAAATCGGTATACTCAGTGACAGCGCCACGTTCAGAGTTCTTGAATCAAACAGCTTCCCGATTTCATTACCGTTAAGGTTGTAGCTGATTGAGTTATTCAGTGACGGCATGTGCCCTGCCGATTGTATTGAAACGTTTTCTTCTGCTGACATCAGGTCGTATTTTGCACTCCTGTAGTCAAGACGCTGTTTCATTGCCTGATTAATTATCGAGTTCAGATCGTCTGTCTTAATGTCATATTCATCAATTGGCTTTACAACGTTCACGAGATCTTTTGAAGGACTCTCAAAAGAATAATTATCAGTTACTTCAAGACCGAGGTAGTAGAGCAGATCGCTTTTTGCGGTTTCAAGTGAGTTTTTGGCTTTCAGCAGTTCAAGTTCTGCCTGGCCTACTCTTACCTGCTGCTGTAAAACGTCAGCCAAGGTTACCGCGCCAAGTTTGATTCTTTCTCTGATGATCTCAAGGTTTTTCTGATTCCATTTAAGGTTCTCTTCTCTCACCTTTACCTGTTCAAGCGCGTTTACGACTGAGTAATAATACTGAATGGTCCTGAAAACCACGTTCTGCCTGATTCTCTGAAATGTGAGTGAAGATGATTCAAGATCATACTCTCTGATATTAATGTTTTTCCATGAGGCAAGCCCGTCAAAAAGATTGAGATCGGATCTTACTGATGCCGAGTACCCTCTTGACTCTGTCTTTGAAGCCGGAATGGAAATAATGGTGCCTCCCAGATTTCTTTCGCTTCCTTCGTCATCGCTTCTGGTCCAGCTCCACCCTGCCGAGGCAGAGATACTGGGTAGCAGGTTGCCGTTTGCAGCCTTCAGATTAGACTTTGCTGATTCGATAGAATTTGCACCTTTGTTCACATCGGTGTTTTTTGATAATGCAATTTTTATCGCCTCATCCATAGTCAGAAGGGACTGTGCCGATAGAAGCAGTGGCATTAATGAAAAAAAGATGATGAGTTTAAAGAACCGCATTGTTTCTCCGGGTTTTAAATTTGTTAAACTCGAAATTGTTTAATACAAAAATAATATGTGATTCCGAGCAACATCACATTTATTTATAAGTGGTAATATGTTAACATAAGCGGGAGTAATGTTTTATTTAATGAAAAAGTTTTTAATTTTGTGCAGATATTCAAGAGCGGATTCGTAGGTATTCGGGATCTCCCCTTCAAGAATTGCCTCTTCAATCGCACTTTTTATTTCGCCTACCGTGCGGCCCGGTTTAAGGCCGCAAATCTGCATGATCTCCTCACCTCTTACAGGTGACTGAAATGCGCGGAGTTCATCCTTGATCCTGACCTCACGTACTTTATTCATTACTCGGTCATAATTCTTAAGAAATTTATTCACTTTATCTTTATTTTTGCTGGTGATATCGGCACGGCAGAGTGTCATAAGATCCTCAAGATACTCGCCAGCCTCTACAATAAGCCTCCTGATTGCTGAATCGGTGACATCCTCGCTTACAAGAGCGATAGGTCTTAAATGGAGTCTCACCAGGGTTTTAACATATTCCAGACGGTTGAAAGGGAGCTTCATTCTCCTGAAAATGTGTTTCATCATCTTTGCCC
>CAYPMQ010000282.1:0-4648 GCA_964411625.1 uncultured Ignavibacteriaceae bacterium | reverse complement strand
TCTGTTTAAGTCTGTATGTATAATTTACACCGGTAATTACTGTATTATCTGTATATGAATATACGCTTCTCTCAGTGGTTGTACCTTTACCGCTTATGAAGCCGATAGCGGAGAAATTAACACCGTTTTCTGATCTCTGAATTTCAAATCCGCTGTTGTTTATTTCACTAGCAGTAACCCATTCAAGTTTTACCGCTCCGGGAAGAACAACTGAAGTGAATGAAGTTAATTCAACAGGGGTGCTGTTGGGTACAAAGTTCAGGGTTCTCATTCCGGGGCCCCATTCACTTCCCCACCACTGTTTTGCATAATTTCCGTTAGGGCCCCATGCTCCAACACCATCATTGTAATTATCAGGATCAAAAATATTCATAAGTACCTGAACAGATGTAACGTTTGAAGTAAAGCCAAGTGAATCAAGACGGATCATAAGTTCCATTGTGTAACCGCCGTCAACGTTTGTTGAGTCATTTACTATGGTTCCGGGACCTTTAACACTTGCACCAGCACCATGTGAAGGACCTTCATAATTTACTTCAGGATTGACGCCTGCTCTGTTGTAATAGAGTTTGTATTCAATATCCTGATTGGCTGCATTTTTAATCTTCATGAACAGGCCGTCACCTTCCCAGCTGTCACCAAAACGGCAGACCTGTTTGTCATTAGAAGTTATTGCAATGTAAAGGTTCATTCCTTTTTTGAGGAACTTTATTATTGCAGTTGATGTGTCAGTGTATGGTCCTTTCACCACTGCAAAACCTGAAGGAGTGTTTTCATAAGCACCTGAAGGAACTCCGCCAAGTCTGTATTTGATGTAATTCATAGGATAGTACCAGTCACTTTCGTTCAGATTACCGTCAACTACAATGTTTCCGGCAGACTGATAAACGTTGAGTGCCTGCGGATCTGTTACTGCCTGAGCCATTGCGCTTTTTGTTACGAAAGCAAAAGCCAGAAGAATGAAGAAGAAAGAAAGTTGTTTTTTTAACATAACTACCTCCGATAGTAAATAAATTTATTAAAGCAGCAAACTCGCAAAATGTAAACGTTTACATATATTTGTAAACGTTTACATTTTTTGTGCAATATTACGAACTTATTTTTTATTTGTCAATAGTTAATTAATTGAAATCTGCGGTTTTTAAATATTTTTTAAAGATTTAATATTGAATTGCCGCTCAGTAAAAGGGACTCCCGCTTCTGACTTAAAAACTGCCGCTACTCAGAAGATCACCCTTTCACCTCCCGGGATTGTGAAAAAATAATACTTATCCTTTCTCATCCACAGACTGATATCAGAACCTCTTTTAAGATGCTCATTATGCTTGACTCTTGCCGTGAACTGAATTCCTCCTGCCCTGAAATAAATGAAGGTTTCATTTCCCATTGGTTCAACGAGATCCAGTGTCACTGAAATTTTCTGAGAACCTCCGGTTTCCGTCAGTGAGAAATCCTCCGGCCTTATTCCGAAAGTATATTCTCCCTCTTCAGCACCGGGTTTCAGATTTCCGGAACTGAAAGTTCCGTCACTGCTTATGAAAACGGGAAAACCGTCTTCGGTTTTAATCACGCCGTCAATGAAATTCATAGCAGGGCTGCCAATGAAACCCGCAACGAATTTATTAAGCGGGTTATTATAGAGATTAAGCGGAGTATCTGTCTGCTGAATTACTCCCTTGCTCATAACAACTATTTTATCTCCCATCGTCATCGCTTCAGTCTGATCATGAGTAACATAGATGGTGGTTGCATTGAGTTCTTTATGGAGGCGAGAAATTTCAGTGCGCATCTGAACACGAAGCTTTGCATCAAGATTGCTGAGGGGTTCGTCAAATAAAAACACTTTCGGTTTTCTGACAATTGCCCTGCCTACCGCAACTCTCTGACGCTGGCCTCCGCTTAATGCGGCAGGTTTTTTGTTAAGATACGGCTCAAGGTCAAGAATTCTTGCAGCTTCTTTAACCCGAGCGTCTATTTCCTTTTTATCCATTTTCCGCAGCTTTAAACCAAACGCCATATTTTCATACACCGACATATGCGGGTACAGGGCATAATTCTGAAATACCATGGCGATATCCCTGTCTTTAGGCTCTGTATTATTTACGAACCTGCCGTCAATATAGAGTTCTCCGGCCGTAATATCTTCAAGACCGGCAACCATTCTCAGAGTTGTGGTTTTTCCGCATCCCGAGGGACCAACAAGAACTACAAATTCTCTGTCTGCAATGTCAATATTGGCGCCGGTTACAGCAATATGCCCGTCGTCATACTTTTTATAAACGTCCTTCAGCTGTACTTCGGCCATCAGTATTCCTTTCTTATATTATTTTTCAGTTAAATTTAAAAATATTTTTACAATTAATGTTATTAAAATAAAAAACTTGTCACAGTCATTAAAATAACTTAATTTCAGTTCGGAAATTGAGATTTTGGATAGGCTGCATGTTTGAATATAATTTTGAGTTTAAATTTGGCGGTACCGGGGCCAGAATTCTATTGAACGAGGTGGTTGATTCAACTGAACAGCCCGTTGCCTCCCCGGGATTTACGATTTTATGGAACAGGTCAGGAAGAGTTGATATAAATGTGGATGGTAAGGTTACCGTTCTTAACCCGGACAATCTTTTTTTTGTTTCTCCCCACAGGTACTTCGATTTAAAAATAAGGGAACTTTCCCAGCTTTATGTAATTGAGTTTAACAAGGAGTTTTACAGTATTGAAGAGAATGACACTGAAACAAAGTGCAACGGAATACTGTTTAACGGACTTGCAGATGCTCCCCGCATCTCTTTGAAACAGAATCATATCAATGAGTTCGGCCGTATTTTTTCATCCCTTGTTGAAGAGTTCTCCAGAGAGGATTCATTCAAGTTTGAAATGATGGTCCTTCTGGTTAAGCGGCTGCTTCTGATGAGTGTCCAGCTTGCTAAAACCACGATTGACAGTTACATTTACCTTGAAGAAAATCAGGTTGAACTTGTAAGAAAATTCAGTGTCCTTGTAGAAAAACACTTCCGCAAGTCAAGAGAGATAAACTACTACGCAGACCTTCTTAAAATAGCGCCCAAGACTATTTCAAATGTATTTGCCAAATTTTCGGAAAAATCTCCCCTGCAGCTCATAAATGAACGGGTGATTCTTGAATCAAAGAAAATATTACGGAATTCAGATAAATCTGTGAAAGATGTGGCTCTGGAACTGGGGTTCGGTGACCCTGCTTATTTCAGTGCATTCTTCAAAAAGCACGCGGGAGAAACCGTAACCGGTTATATCGGGAACGTCAGAATGAAAAAACCTGCTTAAAAAGAAATGCCGCAAAATGGCAGATCAGCCGGATATTTCCTGAATAAAAAAACTGCAATGCCGGAGTCATTAACATCCGATTAACATCATGGCTTTAAAAAACCCCTCAAGAGCGAAAATTAAATCTTTTCACACCTCTCTCAGTAACTTTCCACTCTCTTTCTCAGATGATTAACAACTCCTTCACCTGATTTGAAGCCCTTAAGGATCTCTGTATCTTCAGGAGTTCTGAAACTTTTAACGATATCTGAGAGGAGGTTAAGCTGAATATCAGGTTCAGATTCAGGGGTTATAAGCAGTACCACAACACTGCACCCTTTACCGTCAGCCGCTTCAAAATCAAGTTCCCGGGAATTCACTGCCAAAACAGCTACCGGTTTGGATACCGGCATTTTGGCATGCGGAATTGCAAGTCCGTTGGCTATACCGGTGGGGATCAGTTCTTCCCTGGTCTGAACAGCCTTGTAAATTCTGTCGGATTTAACAGGAAGCAGGGCCCCCGCTTTAGCAGAAAGGAAATTTATAATTTCGTCCTTTTTATCGAAATCAGTAAAAAAGACACTGCCAGATTCAAGAAGCCAGGCAAATTTTTTCTTTTTCCGCGAGAATTTAAGGAAGTAAGACATAAATGGTGCGCTGCCAACCGAGGTAATAAGAGCCATAATAACAAGAGCAACAAAAATCTTCTCATTTATAAGCCCGGCTTCAAGTGCAAGCAGACCAAGTATAATCTCCATTGCACCCCTGGAGTTCATTCCGAAGCCTATCACAGCAGCATCGGCAGCCTTGAATCCGCCGAGGTAAGCGCCCAAACCTGAGCCTGCAATCTTGCCTGCATACGCAATAATAAGAACGATTACCACCATGGCGGGATCAAAACTGGCAATAAAGTTTACTTTTAGTCCTATCGAGATAAAGAACAGAGGAGCAAAGATATTCGTTACAAATTGATTGATTACATCTCGGGTTTTTTCCTTGAGCACAGGAGTATCTCCTATTGCCACACCCGCTATGAATGCCCCGAAAATGGCATGAATTCCGATCCATTCAGTCAAGGCGGCACATGAAAAACCAAGAATAAAAATAAAACTAAGGGTTGCTCCCGGAAATGAAAGCTGCTCCTGTATAAAATTAAGAATTCTCTCAATGATATTTCTGACAATGAAAAACATCACGGATAAAAAGATCAGGGTTATTCCTATCTGCTCAATAAAACCGGGTCCGCCTTTCTTGCCTGAACCCATCATTCCCAAAATAACCGAGAATATTGCCCAGCCGAAAAGATCATTAACTATTGCAGAAGCTATAATTATGACACCTATCTCGGTTCTGATCAGTTTCATAT
>CAYPMQ010000281.1:0-4654 GCA_964411625.1 uncultured Ignavibacteriaceae bacterium | reverse complement strand
CATATCCCCGGTTTGAGCCCGGTTCCGGCAGCGTCCTGAAGAATTCTGTCATTTTCAGCTTTACTGTTAACTCCGGTACTAGTCTTATTCCTCCCCATGGGCTCACTGCTTTTTCGCTGTATTCTACTTCTGTTAGCTGCACTTTTCCGGTGTCCGGCTTCATGGCAATAACTTATTGTTTTTTAACATTTAGCCTAATTTACTCTTTTTTAATGATTTTTTAGGGTTAAAATCAAAAAGCCCTGATACTTTCGTACCGGGGCTTTATATTTTGTGGGCGCTCAGGGATTCTCTGAAAGACCCCTTTGGGGGCAAGCAGGCATACCATTCGGGAGACCCAATGACCCCTGAACCGGCTGAGCATTTAGAAACAGTTTAAAATCAAAAAGCCCTGATATATTTGTATCAGGGCTTTAATGTTTGTGGGAGCTAATGGATTCGAACCAATGACCCCCTGCTTGTAAGGCAGGTGCTCTAAACCAGCTGAGCTAAGCTCCCGTTTAATTCAAATTGCTCTGAGAGAGTAATTATTTAAAATCAGGCTTCTAATTTATAGTTTTCAGTTGAAAAAACAAAAATATTTTTTCTAATTTTTATCATGAATAACAAAAAATTTCTCTTTAAGGTTTTCAGAGCAATGAATAAATATACGGAATCAGCCCAGCTAAAAGATCCACATTACATTTTTAAAGTCAGCGAATTCAAAAGTACTGCGTTTGAAAAGGGAGGAGTTGTATTCCTGGGTGACAGCATAACCGAGCAGGGTAATTGGTCAGCGATTAAATTTTCAGTGCCTGTCTATAACTTCGGAATAAGCGGGGATACTTCATACGGTGTCCTGAAAAGGGTGGGTCAGGTTATCAGCATTAATCCGGTGATGGTGATACTGACAATCGGGGTGAATGATTTGCAGCGCGGATTCATGCCGGAAAAAGTATCGGCAAACACAGGTGAAATTGTAAAAAAATTATATGATGGAGGTGTTCAACGGGTTTTTATTCAGACAGTTCTGCCGGTTATAGAAGAAAAACTGATGAGCGGAATTAAAAATCACACAATTAATGAGCTGAACAGATTAAATAACCTCATAATGTTGAATGCTGAATCAGGATGGCTTAACGCAAGAGATGTATTTGTTGATGAAAATGGATCTCTGCGAAAAGAATTCACCGATGACGGACTCCACGTTAACACATCCGGATATCAGGCCTGGTATGAGTATCTTAACAGTTTCCTGCCTCTCTTATGACCGTTTTTTGAGGTAATTTAGCAGCATCAAATTAAATTATCGGAGAAAAGACTTAACTGCTTGTAAAATCGCTTAAATAGTTCTAATTTTGGTATCATCAAATAATAAATTTTAATATTGGTTAAGTATATATTCATTACCGGCGGTGTAGTTTCCTCAATCGGTAAAGGTATCACCGCAGCATCTCTCGGCCTCCTTCTCAAACACAGAGGTTACCGCGTATCTATCCAAAAATTTGATCCCTATATAAATGTTGACCCGGGTACAATGAGTCCGTTTCAGCACGGTGAAGTTTATGTTACCGATGACGGGGCAGAAACCGATCTTGATCTCGGGCACTATGAGAGATTTCTTGATGTAAATACCTCCAGACTGAATAATACCACCACAGGTCAGGTCTATTTTGATGTGATTAACCGGGAACGGAGGGGTGATTATCTGGGTGCAACCGTACAGGTAATACCTCACATCACAGATGAAATTAAGAGCAGGATGCAGCAGCTTGCAAGATCGGGCAAGTATGATATTGTTATTACTGAAATAGGTGGTACCGTTGGTGATATTGAGAGTCTCCCATTTATTGAGAGTGCCCGCCAGCTCATGCTTGATGTGGGTAAGAAAAATGCTTTTATTATACACGTTACATACGTGCCCTATATAAGCTCAGCGGGAGAAGTGAAGACCAAACCGACCCAGCATAGTGTTAAAGCGCTTCTTGAGCTGGGGATACAGCCTGATATGCTTGTCTGCAGAGCGGAGCAGCAGCTCACACAGGAAATCAGGAAAAAAATAGCTCTGTTCTGTAACATTGACCCTATCAACGTAATAACCGCCTATGACTGTGATTCAATTTATGAAGTGCCTCTGATCTTATATTCCGAAAAAGCCGACAAACTGGTTCTCAAAAAACTCAGACTTCCGGAAAACAAGATTGATTTTTCTCATTGGAAAAAGTTCGTAGAAAAAATTAAAAACCCTTCAGGTGAAATTGAAATAGCAATCTGCGGCAAATACACGGGCTACCATGATGCTTATAAAAGCATTATTGAGTCTTTTATTCACGCGGGAGCTGAAAATAATATCAGAGTTAAGATCAGATGGATTGAAGTTGAAGATCTTCAGAGCGGCAATCCTTCAGAAATACTTAACGGCGTGGATGGTATTCTGGTGCCCGGCGGATTCGGGGAGCGCGGATTTGAGGGAAAAATATTAGCTGCCGGATACGCCAGAGAAAACAAAATTCCCTATTTCGGGATATGTCTCGGGTTGCAGGTTGCAGTTGTTGAATTTGCAAGGAATGTCTGTGGGTTATCAAAAGCCACGAGCTCTGAAATAAAAAAGAATGCTTATTGTATTATTGATATAATGCAGAGCCAAAAAAATATTAAAGTCCTCGGCGGTTCAATGCGTCTCGGCGCTTATGATTGTGCGTTAAAACCCGGTACAAAGGCTTCAGATGCATATAAGACTGCATTAATATCAGAGCGCCACCGTCACAGATTTGAGGTTAACAACAAGTTCAGAGAAACACTTGAAAAAAACGGAATGGTTGTAAGCGGAATTTTTCCTGATCTGGATCTGGTTGAAATAATAGAGCTTGCCGATCATCCGTGGTTTGTTGCCTGTCAGTTTCACCCCGAACTAAAAAGCCGTGCCACAAAAGCTCATCCCCTTTTCAGGGATTTTGTTAAAGCGGCTTTAATCTATAATAAGGAAAGAAACAAGTAAACGGCTTTCTTTTTAACTTACAATTGACTGTTTTTATACTTAAATTAATAGCTTAAATTTTTTATAATTAGTGAACATAGCTGTATTTGTTTCAGGTCGCGGTTCCAATCTCAGAGCAATTATTAACTCCCGGCTTCTTGAGGGAAAAGTTTTTGTGAGAGTTGTGGTAAGTGACAAGATTTCCTGTCCTGCTCTTGAGTATGCCGCCTCATTAAAAATAGACACTAAGACAGTATCCGGGAAAGGTCTGCCCGGCACTCTGAACTATATTGAACTTGCAGATTTCTTAAATGAAAAAGGCATTAACCTTGTGGTGCTTGCAGGTTTCCTCAGGCTTATTCCTGCAGATTTTATTAAAAAATTAAACTGTAGAATCATCAATATTCATCCCGCGCTTCTGCCTTTGTACGGCGGCAGGGGGATGTATGGTATGAATGTTCATAATGCCGTCTTCAGTTCGGGTGATAAAATCAGCGGTCCGACAGTTCACTATGTCAATGAACATTATGATGAGGGTGCAATAATAGCAAATCTTCCTGTTGATATCAGCAGGGCAGGATCACCGGAGGAGGTTGCCTCTCTGGTTCTTGAGAAGGAGCATATTCTGCTCCCTAATGTAATTTACGATTTTTATTTAAACTGGATAAATGGAAACTAAAAAAGCAGCTCTCCTGAGCGTCTCCGATAAAACGGGGATAACTGAAATTGCAAAACACTTAACAGATAAATCTTATACTTTATTAGCCACCGGAAAAACCGCACAGCTTCTCAGGGAAGAGGGACTTGAAATTACTGAAGTTGCAGATTATACGGGATCTTCTGAATTTCTTGGGGGACGAGTAAAAACTCTTCATCCAATGGTATTTGGCGGAATACTTTACAAGAGAGATGACCCTGATGATCAGAATCAGATACAGGAAAGAGGAATCTACTCAATTGACGTTATGTGCGTTAATCTTTATCCGTTTCAGACGGCGGCTGAAAAACCGGATGCCACAGAAAATGATCTGATAGAAAATATTGATATCGGGGGAGTTTCCCTGCTCAGGGCAGCAGCAAAAAATCATAAAGATGTTGTAATACTTTCTGACCCGGCTGATTATTCTGAATTCATACGCAGAAGCAGCGAAGGTACTGTAGGTCAGGATTTCAGAAGAGAGATGGCGGTTAAAGCATTTAATACAACGGCGCATTATGATTCTTTAATAGCCGAAAAACTTACCGCCATGTATAACCTGGAAAGTAATTACCTCAGTATTCACCTGAAAAAGGACAGCAATCTCCGTTACGGTGAAAACCCTCATCAGGGAGCCGCACTTTACGGTGATTTCTATAAGTATTTTGAGAAGATAAACGGCAAGGAACTTTCATACAATAACATACTCGATATTGTAGCCGCAACGGATATAATATCCGAGTTTGATACCCCTGCAGCCGTTATAATAAAACACAACAACCCTTCCGGTGCGGCACTGGGATCAGATATTGCAGAAGCTTACGAAAAGGCTCTGATGTGTGATCCTGTTTCTGCTTTCGGCGGTATTGTTTCATTCAACAGAAACATTACCCCTGAACTGGCGCATAAGCTTAACGAGATATTCCTTGAAGTTATTATTGCCCCCGGTTTTGAAGAGGGAGTGATTGAAATTCTTTCTTCAAAAAAACAGAGAAGGGTAC
>CAYPMQ010000280.1:0-4688 GCA_964411625.1 uncultured Ignavibacteriaceae bacterium | reverse complement strand
CATCAAAATACTGAAAGCCGTTATCGCCAAGAAGTTTAATATTGCTGCCCTGAATGTTCTTAATCAGATACTCAGCGGCTTTTATATCATTGCCGCTTCCCGGTAGCCTGCCTTCCAGTTTGTCATCGGCCAGATAGCCTACCATTTCTTTAAGTTCATCAAGGGTTATTTCGGGATTCTTGTTCTGTGCCTTTACTAAAAAAATACAACTCAACAGAACAAAAAGAATACTTTTACTCATATTACTCTCGTTTTTTGTTATACACTCATTAATCTGCCTTTTCCGGCGTAAGAAAAAATCATTCCTGACTGACCGCAGTGATATACTTCATTGGTCATATATGCTGCGATCACCGTTTAAAGTTTATTATCGCTGATTAGAACAGGAACTGCCGAATCTTTTTCAAGACTTTCTCCCGTCAGTTTGCTCAATAAACCTGTTAAAATCTTATGAACGCATTCACACACGGTAAAAATCAGGCTGAGTTCACTCTCATTAAAAACTCTGTCAGTAAGTTTCTTTTCATGCAGCAGAGCTTATTCTATACTGCTGCCAATCAGTCCTGAAAGAGTGATTCTTGCGTTCAGGAGATGCAAAATAACATTGGCCGCATTATTCTTAATAACACTATTTGTAAGATTTAATTCATAAGAATCAAAACTTAATATAATCCGGCTGATATATGAATTGCAGAATTCAGCCTGAATATTAAAAATTTCTGCTGAATTTCCCATAATTTTAATCTCCGGACTCCAGATAACCTGTCAGCCTGAGATAGATATCGTTGGTCAGACCGGTCATCTTATCCGATTCAAAATTACCTGCCGCTTCACTAAGTTCATTACATAATAAGCCGAGCTTCTGCAGGTTATAATTTGATGAAAATTCAAGTACAGCTGATGCAAAATTACGAACTTCAACTATAAACCAACCAGTTTTTACTTCTTCATAAAGAGGAATAAGTCTTTCTCTTATATAATTTCTTATCTCATCTCTTTTTTCGCCAGGTAACTCCAGATCCTGAGCGGTCGAAACAAAATCAATTTTATCGGTATCACCAACATCAGATGAAGGCAGTTTTTTCCCAGATTTAAGTGAAGCTGTTATTTTTTCTAGCAGATCGCTTATTTTAATAGGTTTTAGCAGATAATCATCAAAATTTGATCTCTTCAGGTGAACTTCATCCTCCCTCATTACAGAAGCTGTTATTGCCAGCACAGGGATATCCGGATTGTTTTTTTTAATTATTCCGGCAGCGGTATAGCCGTCCATTTCCGGCATCCTCACATCCATTATGATCAGGTCAGGAGCAAAAGAGTGGACTTTTTCCACAGCCTGTTTACCGTTAGCGGCTTCATCCGTAATCAGGTTTACTCTCAGCAATACTTCTGCAACCAGATCACGATTTGTTTTTACATCATCAACTATAAGTACTTTTTCACCGCTGAAACTATACTTTTCGATCTGAAACTCATCATGGATATAATTGGCGGGCTTTCTGCTTGCAGTATTAATATCGCGGAGAACGATTCTGAACTCAGCACCCTTTCCTAATTCACTGCTTACGGAAATTTCACCTTTCATCATTTCAACAAGTCGTTTTGTTATGGCAAGACCAAGCCCGGTGCCGCCGTATTTTCTGGAATCATGGAGCTTGTGCTGCTTGAACGTCTCAAAAATTTCTGAAATTGATTCTGCAGGAATCCCGATTCCACTGTCTCTGACAAAGAAAGTCAGATCAAGTTTGCTGCGGTCCCTGTCTTTGAAAAGCTTTTGAATACCCAGTTCTATGAACCCGTTATCAGTGAATTTGACTGAATTACCGATCAGATTGAACAGTATCTGTCTGAGCCTTATCTCGTCAATAAGAATGGATTCAGGTATATCTTCATCTATATTAATTCTGAATTCAAGACCCTTTTCCTGAATTTTCAGACTGAATATGTTTCTTATTTCTGAAATAAATTTGTAAAGATTAATAGGTTCAGGATTCAGATCCAGTCTTCCGGCTTCAATTTTTGATAGGTCAAGAATATCGTTTATGAGAGTGAGCAGACTCCTGCCTCCTGCCTTTATATTCTTAAGATAGGATTTTTGTTTATCATCCATGCCTGTGTTTGCGAGCAGATCAGCAAAACCGATTATAGCGTTCATGGGCGTACGGATCTCATGACTCATGTTCGCAAGAAATTCCGATTTCAGCCTTGAAGCCTCAAGCGCATTTTCCTTTGCCCTAATAAGAGCGGTCTCATTTTCCTTTATGTCGGTAATATCTCTTGCAGAAGCAAGAACGGTACCTACACCATCATGATGGAACTCAGGCGAGGTGATTATATCATACCAGCCTTTATCGGGAATCTCAAACTCAACTCTTTTAGCGTAACCGGTTTGCATGACATAATTAACCGAGTCTTTGAATTTTTCCTTAATTATATCCGAAACATTCAGATCAGGTATCCTTTTCCCTATAATTTCGTCAGGGGAGAGGTTAGTGATCTTGTCCGTGGATTTGTTTGCATAAAGTATTTCAAAATCGGCATTGAACCTGAAAATGGCATCATTAGAATATTCAGCGAGAGCCCTGAACTTTTCTTCTGAGCGGCTGAGTTTCTCCTGAGCTGCGTATCTTTCATTTATTTCCGTTTTAAGTAAATCAACCACGTTTTGAAGTTCGGCGGTACGTTCCTGAATACGCTTTTCGAGGTCTTCATTGAGTCTTCTCAGCTCGTCTTCATACTTGATTCTGTCTGTTACATTGACAATGACACTAAGTGCCGCAGGTTCACGTTTGTAGGTTATAAGTGAACCCCTGACCTCACCGAACACCCTCTCATTGCTCTTTGTGATAAGTTCAATCTGATACCTCGGAACATCTTCACCGGCAAACCTTTTCAGCATATTTTCACGTATAAGACTGCGCTGGTTTTCAGAAACGAAATCGGTAAGATCCCTGTCCATTACTTCTTCAATTTCATAACCCAGAAGTTCATTTACGGCCTTATTTGCAAAAAGCACCCTGTTGTTTTTGTGGACAATCACAAGGTCAGGCAGCCTGGAAACGAGTTCCCTGTAAAGCTGCTCACTTTCTTTAACCTGCAGTTCAGCAACTATTTCTTTTGTTACGTCACGCATTAGAGCTGCAGCATGCGTGATTTTATCACCATCCTTAAACGGGTAAAAGGTTGTTTTTATATATTTTTCTTTAAGTCCTGTGAAATCAAAGTTATCAATGGTCGTTATAATTTCACCGTTAAAAGCCTTGTCAATATTTTCTTTGATCTTTGTCTCAAATATTTCGCTGCCCGTAATGGCATCCAGCGGTTTACCAAGCACATCATCACGTTTAAGACAGAAAACATTGAGAAACGAATTATTTACCGCCTCCAATTCATAGTCTCTGTTGATCAGAAGCATGAATTCATGAGAGGTATTAACGATAAATTCATATTTTTTCCTTGACTCTTCCAGAAGTTTGCGTTCTGTGATATCCTCTTTAACGGTTATAAAGTGTGTGATTTTTTCAGATTCATCTCTCAGCGCAGAGATTGTTACTGATTCCCAGATTACACTTCCGTCATCAAACCTGGTTGAAAGTTCACCCCTCCACATGTTCCCGTGAACAATTGTGTCCCATAAATAATTATATTTCTCAGGATTCTGCTCACTTTCTTCAAAAAATTTCGACTTCTTCCCGACAATATCGCTGTATTTAATTCTGTTAATCTCCAGAAATCTGGGATTGACATATTCTATTATTTTATTGATGTTAGTTATCGTAATTGAAACCGGACTCTGGATAATTGCTTTGGAAAGCTTTTTAAGTTCGTTTTCCGCTTTTTCCCGTTCGGTTATTTCATTCTGGAGTCTGTTGTTGTTTTCGGCAAGTTCACTGAGTGCAAACTGAAGTGATTCAACCATCAGGTTGAATGAGTCGGAAAGATAACCTATCTCATCCCTTGTTTTAATACCGCTTCTGACGCTCAGATCGCCCTTTGAAATTTTCCTGATATCTGTAACTATGGAGTTAATAGGTTTTGTGATAAATCTGCCAATTACAAAAGCACCCGCTATTCCGAGGAAAAATACGATACCAAAGACCAGAAATGCCCTGATCTTAAACTGCTGTATCTCCTCATAAAGAGATTCCAGACCTGAGGAGATGTAGATTTTACCGATTTCCCGGTCATCAATTTTAATTGACTGAACTATTTTAACGGAACGCCAGCCTTCAGATAGTGAATAGTCCTCGCTTACATCTTCATATTTATCTCTTTCAGCATTCTGAGGAAATTTTTTATAAATAACTTTTCCCTCATTATCCTTAACAATAAGGTAATTGACACTTCTCCCCTCGAGAAATGATTCAATTGAATTGCCGGCTTCTTCATAAAGCCCGAAATCCATTGCTGCCCTTATACTCAGACTGGCGGCACGGGCAAGATTATGCAGATTTTTTGCCTCTTGTTCAATTCCGTTTCTCGCGAAGATTGCCTGCACGCCGATGATAATAAGGATTGAAATAATAGTCGTAAGTAAAGCAATCAGCATCGAAAGCTTAAAATAAACGCTCCGGAATTTTGAAACAGATTTATGTTCACTGTCTGTTTTAATTTTCATGACTGATCACTTGTAAATTTTAGCCAGGTTAATTAAGTCGGTGGTCACTTCATGTGATTGTGACTTAATG